>CAYWSS010000842.1:0-2410 GCA_964460505.1 uncultured Caldilineaceae bacterium
ATAAATACGGGCGCACTCTGGCCTATATTTGGGTTGATGGCGTAATGGCGAACATCGAAATTGTCAATGGAGGCTTTGCCAACGTCTTTACTGTTCCCCCCAATGTGCGCTACGAAGCGGAATTTCGCACCGCAGAGCGGCAGGCGCGCGATGAGGAACGGGGACTGTGGGCCGGTTCCGACGCAACATTAAAGATAACGCGCATTGAGGCAAACGCTCCCGGCAACGACCGGGAGAATCCTAACGGTGAGTGGATTGAAATTGCCAACCCGGGCCGTGAGCCGGTGCAGATGCGAGGCTACACCCTAAAAGATGAGGCCAATCACATTTACACATTCGATGAGTTTTCGGTTCCGGCTGGTGATGCGTTTCGTCTCCATTCCGGACAGGGAAATGATACTCAAGCGCAACTCTACTGGGGATTGGTGAATGAAAGTATCTGGAATAACGACTCTGACGCCGCTTTTCTACGAGATGTTCAGGGGGCGCTGGTTGATTCGTTTGCCTATTGATGGGGTGCACAAATCGCGCTCGGGCCGGTCTCCTGACCGCGCCCGCTTAGGTGGCTCGGTCGGAAACCGGCCACAGCACCGGGTTTACTGAACCTGTACGATTGGGCTGGTATTGATGAAAAAGAAAAAGGCCGGTGGAACTAACTATCCATCCCGGCCTTTTTGGTTTAAATGTAAATGTTTGATTATCGTTGCCGCCTGATGTTCCAGATTCCGGCTCCTACTAACCCAACCAACACCACAATTGAGGCAGCAATAAGTAAAATGGAACTTCCGGCCCGATCCAGGATTCCGCCGCTGGGGGGAATAATTTGAGTTTCTGCAGGAGGGGCTTGCTCAACATTGTCCGCCGAATCCGCTGCCGGCGGTTCGGTGATAGCCGCTGCCTCAATGCCATTATCGGAAAACGGGTCCGCGTTGCTAACCCGTGGCCCCGGAACTCCGCCTGATCCAACCGGTGTCAGCGATACACAGTCAATGATAAATCTGGTGGTTCGCCAATTTGACCATTTCCGCCATCCGGTCATGAAGATTGTCATTTTGTCAGAGCGCGCTCGCACAACGGTTTGAAAATCCTGCACAACGGCAATGTCCTCGTCATCCTCAGAAACTTTAAATTCCAGCTTGTGTTCATCAAATTCCACAATGTGCCGTTTTTCCAGAGGGATGGCCTCCCAGTTGGTGCCGCCATTCTGGTCAAATGAGATTTCAAGCGTGTGGTTTTGGGCTTCTCTGGGAAGTTCTTCGTTATCAGGCTGCAGCGTTTTGGCCCCACTTTGGGTCTGGATGGTGCCGCTGATGGAAAACAGATAATCCTGTCCCGGAACTACATTAACGGTTTGATAAACCCCCAATCGCATATCCGGTTCGTCGGATGTCTGAATATGTAGTTCGAGCGAATTGTTGGGAGGAATATACGTAAAATCAGGAATTGGGCCATAAATACCCTCTCCGTCATCGGGCGGGTTGTTGAATGTCTCGGCGGCCCCGATATCGTCCCGGCAGACAATACCAAACTGCTGGTTGTTATCGATAGTTACTTTTCCGTAGGTATTGCTTTTGTACCAGTTCCAATTATTGGGTACATTGCCAACGTGAGGCGGCTCAAAGCCTAATTGCGGCACCTGATAATAGCCAAATTCAAAATTGCCATTGAGCACAAGGTTGGCAGAGCCGGCAATCTCTTCCTCTACGGTTTGCACATCCAGGGGAGAGATGGGTGTTTCTGAGGTTGAAATTGTGCTGTAGGCGGTGGTTTCGCAGGCATTGCCGTCACCGTCTAAATCCAGATTGTGGACATCGTAGCCGGCGGTGGACAGGCAGAAATCAAAACAGGCTTGCGCTTCAGTTTCATTGCTAAAATTGCGACATTCAAGGGTGTCTCCCCCGGTACAACTGCACCCGTTGCCCTGCGCCGCCGGTTGTATCTGTTGCCGCTCAACGCCTTTAACTGGGTCTGCGGCGTGTACCGGCGCTGCAGTGATACCGAAAACAGCAACCAGGCCACCAACCAACAATACGTAAACTAACATTGTAGCAATTCCAACAGGGTTTGTTTTCTTGATAGATTTCATAATGCACACCTTTTCAATTGCATTTCGGCACTTTCAACATGACATAATTATACCAAAAACTCAGAAAAAGTGTAGTATCTTAATGACTCAGGAACCAATATCGAGAATTACAGTACTCCAGAAAAGTGATTCACGTATTGCGTATTGCAGCAAAACCGCAACCAAAGAATTTAACCACAGACGCGAAGCGCACAAAGACTTCTCAAAGAACACAGAGACAGAGCGCCCTCATTGCGCCCTTTGGGTACACACAGGTTGGGTAAAAATTTTTAGTAACTACTTAGGCACACACCTTTGTAGCCGCTATAGTAGCGTCCTTTTGCC
>CAYWSS010000843.1:0-2401 GCA_964460505.1 uncultured Caldilineaceae bacterium
ACATGCGGGAATGACATCTCAAAAGTTCCGTTCTCATTCTGTTTTCAGTATATATATGTATTTTCGTCAACCAGCTATCGACATGGCCCGGCTGGCCGGCAAACATCAGCAACTGGTTTTTCAGGTAACGGAAAAAGTTGCCCCAGGTCGTCCACTTCAAATTGGGTCACAAAATCCCAGAACTCAATTTGAGCCCGGCTGGCAGGATGACGGCTGCAATAGACCATAAATACATCTCGCTGCAGCGACATTCCGGCCACGCGCACTTCTTTGATACGACCCAGTTCAATCGCCCGGCGAGCCACGGTTCTGGAGACAAAAGCCGCGCCAATTCCCTCTTCCACAGCCATGCTGATGGCCTCAGAATTACCAATTTCCATGACCACATTCAACTCGTCAAAACTTACGCCCACCGCTTTCATGACCGTTTCTACTTCTTCCCGCGTACCGGATTCCCGGTCGCGAATAATAAAATCCGCGCCCGGTAAATCTTCCGGCGAGACCACATCGTGTTGCGCCCAGGGGTGATCAATGGGCACAATCAGCACGACATGGTCCACAAAAAGGCGGTGATAAATTGTGTCCTTACAAGAGGGCGGCGCACTCACCACGGCCAGTTGCACTAACCCGTCACATACCTCATGCAGTACACTGGCCCGGCTGTGGTTAACAATGGTCATCTGCACGGCCGGATGTAAGCGTCGAAATCGGGCGGCCAGATGTGGTAAAATATATTTGCCGGTAGAGGTACCGCACCCAATTTGCAAGCGCCCCACGACCTCACCTTTTAACGATTCAATCTCTTCCTCAATGCGAATAGCCCGATTGACCACATCGCGGGCCAGCGGCATCAAAGCCCTGCCCCGTTCGGACAGCGACAAACTGCGGCCCGCCCGATGAAACAGAGTAACATCCAGCTTTCTTTCCAAAGCCCTGATTTGCATGCTTACGGCGGGTTGGGTTAAATTTAGCTGGCGGGCCGCCGCAGAAAAATTC
The DNA here is from genome assembly GCA_964460505.1 of uncultured Caldilineaceae bacterium. GTDB lineage: Bacteria > Chloroflexota > Anaerolineae > 4572-78 > J111 > J095. The sequence continues at coordinate 997 of CAYWSS010000843.1, forward strand.
TCCGTTTCCGCCGCGGTCAGGAACACCTTTAATTCATAAACATCTAACATAACACCCCTCGCTTTGTTTCAGGGTAAAACTGCTTTATTTGTGAATTTAATCGCAATCAAACAGTAAAAAATATTTCAAGCAATCAATTCGGTTGATTTTTTTGAAATTGTGAATATTCTAACACATCTACCCTAAAAAAACAACAGGAAAAACCAGCTTACATATAAGAAATTTTTAGAATAAACTATAAGCAAGTATCATAAGAAATCCTTATTAAACAGGTGTGTATTATCTTCTCATTGCATCTTTATTTTCAGAGAGAGCTTCGGATTGAAATTCCTGAAGCCTGGCGCATCGAACCGATTGCTTGCGGCGAACGTGAATGGCTGGAAGATGACTCCAGGGCCATCATCGAGATTGCCCGCCGGGAAGGAGAAGTAATTACACTTGAGCCTGAAGCAGTTTGAACTATCTCTACCTCTCCTCCCCACACCCCTCCCGATGCAAATACTGCCGGCACTCTTCCTCCGTTAGCGAGCGGGTCAGCCGCGATGGGGCCAGGTTGACCGCGCATCCTCCAGCGGCACGGTGTAGACTTGCACGGCGGGTGTTAGAAAGTCTGCGGCGTAAAGGCGTCGCCCCTCCCGTCCGGAGAGAGCGGAAAGCAAGTATTGAACTGCTCCAGGCGCCAGGGCAATGGCAGCCCCGGCACACCCACATCGAACTTTAGCACTGCCGGGCCTGGGCTGGTGGCAGGCTCGGGAGGCAAGACGGCATAGTTGGTGAAAAAGAGGCTCTCCTGATTGTCCTCCCCGATGCCGAAGACGGTGGCGATCATCGTACCGTCCGGCGACCAGTCCATCGTCAAGAATTGGTGAGCGCCATACGCATCTTCCGGCGCAGATAGACTCATCAGTTTTTTCTCTGTAGCAACATCCCACACAGACAGTGCGTTAGCCGCTACGCCTTCAGCAAAGACCAGGCGAGTTCCATCCGGCACCCAATCGCTCCAATAGCTGCCTTGAGCAAACTCCTTCAGTTGCTCTCCCGTTGTCGCATCCCACAGCCGGGCGCTGCCATCTGTACCGCTGGTGGCAATCAACGCGCCGTCCGACGACCAGCCGCCCCATTCCTGCCCAAAGGTATGCCCGAACAGTTTGGGAACCGGCATGGACGCATCCCAAATGTGGAGGCCAATGACCCGGGAACCGGTGGTCAGAATCCACTGATTATCGGGCGAGAATTCTACAAAACCTCTTTTTGTACTCGACTCAGGGCATCGTTTCATTCGGCCAAAATGAAGCAAAAGACAGGTTTACAATTTTCGCCATCAAAATCCTTCCATTCTGCCGTAGGTCTTGCTCTTATTTCCGGCCGGTTCAGAGCAGGACCTACGGCGGAATGAAAGGATTAT
>CAYWSS010000844.1:0-2397 GCA_964460505.1 uncultured Caldilineaceae bacterium
CTCCTCGATCGGCCGTTTCTCCACCATGCAATAACAAGTTCAATCGGCACCTGCCCCACCGGCCGGCCGTTGATCATCACCTCGATGGTGTGGCTGCCGGGGTAGTGTACCCGGGTGGAAAAATTCTTGAACACCTGACTTTTGCTGAGGGTCAGCGTTTCGCGGGCAGGTAGTTCAACCTCTTTCAGCTTAAAAACTTTGGGCTGCGTTTTGCCACTTTTTTTGACGTAGTACACTTTGTAATCGATGACCAACTTTTGTGGGGAGTCTTTGCCGGAAATCAGATTAAATGAGAAGGTTTGTGCTTGCCCCAACCGGATTGTGGGTTCGCTTACCCGCAGGTTGCTTACCTCAATTTGCGGCTTGGCCTCGAAGCCAAACAGCGCAAACGAGCGGGGATGCCCGGCTTTTATCAGTGACCGCGCGGCCCGCTTGATGATCCACGCCGTGTGCGGATTACTTTGATCCCAACCCGATACCCAATCGAGCATCCATTCCGGATGATCTTTGGAGATGTCGTTGAGGTGATTGGCCACCGATTTCTTGACGTACAGCTCCGGGTCGGCCTTCAGGTTTTTCAGAATTGGCACCACCGGTGTGGGGTCGGCCACCAACATATCCAATTGAAAAGACCACGGCAGGCGCGGTCGACTGCCTTCACTGGCCAGCCGCCGCACATGGTAATTTTCATCTGCGGACCATGCGAGCATCACCCCGATGGTTTTGGGAAAATCCTTTTTCAAAAATCGGCGGATGGCAAACTCTGCCGAAAAACAGGGGGTGAAATATTTCAGCGCATCCAGCGAAAAATCAAAATCATCAAGCCCGTACAACTCCACAAAATCAGGCAAAAAAATCCCGGCAAAGCGACCTTTTATTTTGGATGGCACCTGAACCAGGATTTCGACGGCTTTTCTGTAATCCGCCGGCAGATAACGGCGGCAGGTTTCGGTGGTGCGCCGCATGCGCTCCTTTAGCGCCAACGGCTCCAGGTTTTCTGTGGCATCGTGGTAGAATTGTTCCGCTTGAAATGACGGATAAATTTCTGACAGAATCAGAGAAAGCTCTTTGTAAAACTGCGCGTTGTACCATTCTTTGAGAGGTGCCATGATGTGGTTATCCTTTTTAGACGGTTCTGAAAAAATAGTGGGGCTTTGGGATTTCGTGGAGTTAGAAGTATTGCGTACTTGTTCACCCCCCTCCCTTGAGGGAGGGGTTGAACGCTTACCAATGCAGTAAATTTGCCTGATTTGCTAAAATTTTCTTAACACAGAGGGCGCAAAACAGACGCAGGGTTTTCAAAGTTGTTCTTTGTGAATTCTCTGTGCGCTTTGCGTCTGTGGTTAAAATTTTGGCTGCGGCTTTGGTGCGTTACGCAATACGAAATACGCAATACGTAAATCGTTGGGCGAAAACTTTTCTGGAGTGCTATATAAGCCTTATTGCACAGGCCGAAAAATGTTGGCTAATCATAAAGGGCGTGTTATAATTGCGAAATTAACGTGCCCGGCAGCCGGCAAAAACAGAACGCCGGTAAAGGTTAAGTTATGGATTTAAAATTACTGGTTTCCTACAATATCAAACCTAATCGAGAAGCGGAATATTATCGCTTTGTGCTGGGCGAGTTTTTGCCAAAGCTACAAAATTTAGGCTTGCTGATGACCGATGGCTGGCACACAGCCTATGGCAAATACCCCATTCGGTTACTGGTATTCAAAACCCAGGATGACACAGACATTCAGCAAGTTTTGGATAGTGACGAATGGATTGAAGGCAAAAAAACCTTACTGAAAATGGTGCAGGATTACGAAGAACGCCTGGTTCCGGCCAGAAGAACATTTCAATTTTTTATTCCTTCTGATGAAAAGGGTTCGTAACGGAACATGATTTTTCAGGCGTAATAGAAAAAGGGCGGCTTAAAATAGTCGCCCTTTTTTGTTTTATCCCGGCAGCAGATGTTTACACCAGCCAAACATCTACCCAATTAGCGTCAATTGCGCCAGCCACAACGCCGCTTCGTGGCCGCCCAGTTCAAACGGAGCGCCTTCAACCACAAAACCCAAAAGCCCACACAACAAAATTAACACAAAAATCACGGCCAGCAGTACGGCTACGCCAATGGCTATCCCAATTCCAAAAGTTGTTGATTCATCTTGTTCCGGCATTCAGGTTTTCCTCCGCAGTTTTAGGGGGTCAGCACCACCCAAGCTGCCCTATTATAGCCCGTTACCATGATTTTGGAAAACATCAATCTGCATATTTTCGCACGCCCCGCGCCCCTCATTTCATTATTAATAGCAGTTACGCAATTCCGAAACCAACTATAAAAAATTTTAATCGCGAATGGTAACTACTTACCCCCCTCTAACTCCCCCCTCAGGAGGGGGGAGGACTTAA
>CAYWSS010000845.1:0-2387 GCA_964460505.1 uncultured Caldilineaceae bacterium
CTACATGTGCCAAAAATATGACCGGGCTTTTTTTAACGTTAACGGCATGTGGTTCTACACCAATCGGGGAATAGGGGTAACCAACGAGCCGGTTCGCTTTAACTGCCCGCCTGAGATTACAGAATTTACGCTGGTTGGGGCATAACAAATGGTAAACTTGCTGAATTTAACCTATGTGGGCCACGCCACCGTTTTAATTGAGCTGGATGGCGTCCGGCTGCTGACCGACCCCATTCTGCGCAGCCGGGTTATGCATTTGCGGCGCAACACGGCAGATGTTGATGAAGCGTGGTACCACAACATTGACGCGGTGCTGGTGTCGCACATGCATTACGACCACCTCGATCTGCCCTCGCTGGGGATGCTGGGCAAAGATACGCGCCTGATTGTACCCAACGGCATGGGGCCGATGCTGCAACGGCGGGGTTATAAGCAAGTAGAAGAGTTGAGGGTGGATGGCACCGCCTTGGTGGGCAGCGTGAAACTACGGGCCACCCGGGCCGATCACGATCGGGCCCGTTTTCGGGGCGGGCCTACGGCAGACACGCTGGGCTTTGCCATCAGCGGCTCTCACACCGTCTACTTTCCCGGCGATACGGACCTCTTCCCGGAGATGTCCGGCCTGGCAGCTAATCTGGACGTGGCCCTGATTCCGGTGTGGGGCTGGGGGCCCACGCTGGGTAAAGGGCACCTGGACCCGTACCGGGCCGCCTTGTCGCTGCAAATGCTCAAACCCAAGCTGGCCATCCCCATCCATTGGGGTACGCTTTACCCCTTTGGTATGCGCTGGCTCAAACCCGGCTTCCTGTTCGATCCGCCCCACACCTTTGCCAATTTTGCCGCCGAGCAGTCACCCGAAGTTACGGTCAAAATTCTGCAGCCCGGCGAAGCGATTTCGTTCGATGAAAGCGAGGAATCCAATGGTTGAAACCCCAAAGCGCCGGCGTCCTTTTGGGATCATGGTCATCATCATCCTGCAACTTGTGGCGTTGATTTCACTCTTTTTTGATCTGTATATATTGGAAGATCAAGATCTGTCACTTGCCGGCCTTATGCCCGGAATGCCACCAGAAATGTTTACGTATGCCCCGGCAGTGGTGGTTATCCTTTATCAGGTCATTCTTATTTACGGCCTGTGGCAGCTAAAACGGTGGGCGTGGCTGGTGATTATGATTCAATTGGGCATTGCCATGGCCATCAGTTTGACTACCTATTTTTACGGCACGCCCCTGTATCTTTACATGTTTATCAACATAATTATGGTTTTCTACCTGAACCAGCGCGATGTACAACGAGCCTTTGAACGCGTCAAAATCTCCGGGGAGACAACATAATGGATGATATGACCCTGCTCAGAAAACACGAACCGGTTGTCTGTTACACTTATGGCGAGCTCTTTTTTCCTGCTGCCGTGGATGAATACCTGAAACAGTGCGGCCTATGGCTGCGAGACAACAAGGGGAACAAGCGCCAACTGGTACCCAGGGGGGAGTTAACCCCGCAGAAGTTGGCCGGATTCAACCAGGTGCCGGCGGACCACACCCTTTACCTGCGATTGGTTGAAGAGCCGCTGGACCCGCTGCAATACCAACAGTGGCGGCATCGACCCGAGCGACCGTCATTCCAGGCCCCGGGCCGGCTGGCGCGCGTGGGTTTGTTCTCCCGCATTCTCGATTCTGTGTTTAACCTCTCGCTGGTTTTGCGGGGGACGGTTCCCGGCGGCACCACCGCCGCAGCGCACATTAAATATTCTAAAATGCAGGCAGCAGACCCGCGCTACGTCTACTACGGGCGGGTAATCCGTGAGGGCGGCTACATTATCCTGCACTACCTTTTTTTCTTTGCCATGAACGATTGGCGATCCACCTTTAACGGCATCAACGATCACGAAGCCGATTGGGAACAGATATTTGTCTACCTGAGCGAGCGGGAGGAGGGAGAGCCGGTACCCCGCTGGGCCGCCTATGCCTCCCACGATTTTTCCGGCGATGACCTGCGCCGCCGCTGGGACGACCCGGAGCTGGTGAAGGCAGATAAAAATCACCCGGTAATTTTTGCCGGAGCAGGCTCGCACGCCAGTTATTTCGAGCCGGGCGAGTATAAAATGGCCGCAGAACCGGAATTTATGCGCCCCATAAAGCGGGGATTTATTGCCCTGCGCAAGTTCTGGGTAGAAAATCTGGGCCAGGGCGATGTTGAAAAGGTTGACGAGGAAGTGCGCGCGATGTTGAGCGTGCCGTTTATTGATTATGCCCGGGGCGACGGCGTGCGCATTGGCCCGGAGCAGAAAAAAAGCTGGAGTCCCGTTATTTTAACAGAAGACATAGGCTGGGTTGAGCATTATCGTGGCCTGTGGGGGCTGGATACCGAAGATCGGTTTGGGGGGG
>CAYWSS010000846.1:0-2385 GCA_964460505.1 uncultured Caldilineaceae bacterium
CGAGGCTGACTACGAGCAAGTAATATTCCCTCGTAAAAGTCGACCTGTATCTATATTTTAAGTGCCGGTCACTTGTAACCCGCCGAGTTTTGCGGAACTGCGTTTAACGCAATGGCGCAAAGGAACAAAGCCGTAAAGATTTTCGTATCTTCTCAAAAAGTAGGGGGAGGCATCCTTCGACAAGCTCAGGATACGCACCCTGAACCTGTCGAAGGGTGTTTAGCCCCGGATCATTGAAAAGATACAGATTTTCTAATGTTTAACCCCAAAGACGCTCTGTCTGTGTGTCTTTACGACCTTGCGACCTTGCAACTTTGCGTTAATTGTTGGAATATTCAAAATGTTGTTGGCCACTACAAAATGAACCGGTGTTTCGATGTAACCGTTCATCCCCTATATCATTCCCGCACGTATTAAGCGGGAATCCACAGACAACACGCCTGGATTCCCGCTAAAAACATGCGGGAATGACATAACTATACGGGGGGGAGTGAACGGTTACGTTTCGATAGCACGCGAAATTTTAAGATTCGGGCTTTTTAAGAAAATTTGTTATAATTATCAGCTTGTGACAAATAATGAAAGGAAACCCAGAGTTTCTGGGGGTGACAACGTATTACGTATTGCGTGTTGCGTATCAGGAACAATACGCAACACGCAATACGTACAATTTTACCCCCGAATCCCTGAGGATCCATATAGTGAACATTCAGATTCACTCTTCACTTTAACCGTAAATGAACCTATCACCGTTACTGAAATTATTTAATCAAATACCCACCTACAACGCCCTGGCCGACGCCATCCACTGGGGAGAATTTACCCCCGGAATGCGCCGCCCGCTGGGGCTGCTGACCGCTGCCCGACCGGCGCTGCTGGCCGCGCTGCACGCAGATTTGCAGCGGCCCATCTTTTTTATCACCGCCCGCGCCGACCGGGCCAAAATCCTGACCGAGCAAATTCAGGTCTGGTCGCACGATCCGGGCAGCGTGCATCGCCTGCCCGACCCCGATGCGCTGCCGCACGAAAAGGTGGCCTGGGGCAGCGAGACCATTCAAGGCCGGCTGGCGGCCCTGTCTGCGCTGGCCATGGTGCGCCAAAATAACGACTCGGCCCGGATTCCGTTAATTATCACCTCGGCCCGGTCGCTGATGCAGCGCACCCTGCCCCCCGACGAATTTACCATTATGCAATTTAAGGTGGGCCAGCAAATTCGCCTTAACCAGGTGGTGGCCCGGTGGGTAGAGCTGGGCTACCAGCCGGAAGATGTGGTGGAAATGCCCGGCAGTTTTAGCCGCCGGGGGGGAATTCTGGATGTCTTTCCTTCAAATACGTCGTATCCAATTCGCATCGAACTGTTTGGCGACGAAATCGACTCGCTGCGCAGCTTTGATCCGGCCACGCAGCGCTCTGATTGGCGCATGAAATCCTTCACCCTTGGCCCGGCCACCGAAACCCTGCCGCGTTGCGCGGCGCAAGCCGTCAGCAAGCTGTCCCAATGGGATTTTGCCGATCTGCAAACCAGCACCAAAGTTGCATTTGAGGAAGATGTGGCCCGGCTGGCTCAGGGCACGGCCTTTAGAGGCATTGAATATTACCTGCCCTTTTTCTACAACGGCACCGCCAATCAAACCTTCCGCTCCACCCCGGTGTCTGTGCTGGACTATCTGCCGGACAACGCGCTGGTCTTTATCGAAGATCCATCGGAGTTGGTGGCCGTGGTTGATGAGTTGGAAGTGCAGGCCCGCACGCTGAAAAAGGATTTGGTTAATCTGGGCGACTTGCCCGCCGAATGGCCCGATCCCTATTTTGGCTGGCCGGTGTTGAAAGATGCGCTGGCCGCAAAAAATCCGTTTACGCTTGGCTTTACGGGGCTCAGGAAACAGGAAGTAAAAAGTAGGGAGCAGGGAGTAGGGAGTAGCCAACCCGTACCGACAGATGCGCAATTGGCCGGGGGCAATCCGACCGCCGACATCGATAATCAGCGGTATTTTTTCCAATCGACATTTGTCACCGGCCCGGCGTTTGGGGGGCAGGTAAAAAATGTGCTGCCCGAAATTATCAGGCGCAAAAAACGGGGAGAGCGGGTGGTGCTGGTCAGCCGCCAATCCAGGCGGTTGAGCCACCTGCTGAACGAATTTAGCGGCGGCGATGCCGTGATTCCCACCGACAGCCTTGAACCTGACGGGCCGCCGCCCCCTTCCGGGAGCATTTCGCTGATAAAAGGGATGCTGATGGAGGGTTGGTCGCTGCGCGATGTGGACAGTGGCGGGCCGCCGCTGAGCACCGTCATGTGCCACTCCCAGCTGGCTGGGTGGCGAAAAACGGACACCCACCGACCGCCTCAAACGCCGCAGCGGCGCACCCCCCCCAACCTCGCCTTCA
>CAYWSS010000847.1:0-2381 GCA_964460505.1 uncultured Caldilineaceae bacterium
GTGAGTATTTTGTAGATAGAAATGGTTGCCGGAAAACATCGCCAGGTTAAATTTACTGTGTGTTTGGGCTCGCCAGCCAGATAAATTTTCTTCGTTTGCCACATGATCCTGCCGGCCACCAAGAGCCGATATAGGACAATCCAGAGGGCTATCTTCTTGGTAACGATAGGTCTCAATAACCGCCATATCTGCCCGCAAGACAGGTAAAAACAGTTGCATCAAATCTGGGTCTTGTAGCAAGATGGTCGGCAGGGGGCCGTAACGCTGTTGTAGCGCTTGTAAAAAAACGGCGTCAGGCAGGTGGTGTAATGGAGGGTTTGGGTCTGGTATTTGGGGCGCGCGTTTGGCAGAAACAAATAGATGCACTGGTTGAAGGGCGTAGCGCCGGCGCAAATGGCGGGTCAATTCAAAACAAATCAATGCGCCCATACTGTGACCAAAAAAGGCAAAGGGTTTATCAAAGTAACCGTGTAACGCTTCGGCCAGGGCTTCAACGAGCGGGCCAAGTTGGGTATATGGAGCTTCTCTCAACCTTTTTTCGCGTCCAGGGAGATGAACAAGGCAAAGTTCTACGTGAGGAGATAGCAGTGCCAGCCATTGGTGAAATATGGCGACACCGGCTCCAGCATACGGCAAACAGTATAGGCGTAATTTCGCCTGTGGTTTTGGTTTTGGGCAAGATACCCAGATTTCAGACACATGTGTTGGGGACGGAGTTGAGATAATCACGATTTTTCATCCTGGCTCATTGTTTGTCTTAAACTGAGAGGTCTCATGTCAGTCCGCACTTCTTTAATGTAAGCCAGATATTCTGATTTAGAGCCTTGCTTGCCCTCATCTCGCCAGCCCAAAGGGTTTTCTCTTGAGGCTAACCAAATTGAGTATTGATCTTCATGATTTATGACCCCTTTATAAATTGTCTTGTCTTGCAGATTTTCTCTGTCCACTTTTTCCTCACTAAGGGTTTTATGATTCTGGGGCCAGGTGATGGCATTAGAAACAGGTTAGTAAACCCGGTGCGGATACATTAAATTTAAGATCTCCTTGCACCGCAAAGCAAAGGAGAACAAAACGTGTTGGTTTGATACAAGGCGTATATAGTTACCTCCAGAATAGAAAAGGGCAAATGGAGGAACGATAACCGTGACAAAGTGGATGGTTGTACAAATAACTGAGATCCCCAAAATTGATTGATGGTGAAAAAACTTGTGTTTACCAATAGCAGAACAAAACAAGCAACAGATGATGAATTACCAAGACAGTTCCAAAATTTCCCGGCACGTGTTGGTCTGGACAGGTAAAATTATCCTAATACGTACACCTGCACTGCGTGCCGCGCAAGTGTTGCGTATTACGTAACGCAGCAAAACCGCAACCAAATTTTTTGACCACACAGGAAACAACTTACCAAGCCGTTTTTAATGGCAAAGATTTCTTGGGAATGGCGAATAAATAAATCAAGCATTTGGTCATTGAATGAATTTAGTGCCTGCTACGGGAAACGTGTTTCAAACACGTTTTTCGCTTGCGTCCAGCCCGCGAATTCATTCGTGGGCTAAATGAGGAAGTTTTTAAATTTTCATTCCTTAACGGTCAATACCCAATTCAGAATAATTGGTATTATATTTAGAAAAATATCGTTTGACCAGAACCACCACCAGGCCCCAGTGCCTTATTATTTGATGGGTACTATAAATCAGGAGATTCGCTTGAGATTTATAATAGTTGATTTTAATATGGAATCTATAAGGGATAAGTTAGAAAAAAATTAGAATATGTTCTGGATTAACGCTCCTTGCTTTACTCGGCTTAAAGCCAGGCGATAATTGGAGTAATTCGGGCAGCCCCCTGATTGGCATAACAGAAATGATGAATTTTTTTGAAGCGCATTACGGCAAAAAATACGCGCCCAACACACGGGAAACAGTACGACGATTTACCGTACATCAATTTATACAAGCCGGAATTGTAGCCCCTAATCCAGATAAACCGCGCCCGGTAAACAGTCCTAAATACATCTATCAAATTGAACCTGGCGCATTAAAATTGATACGTGAGTTTGGCGTTCAGCAGTGGGATACGAGTCTGCTAAAGTATCTTGCTTCACTGGAAACACTCCGCGAAAAGTATACTCAAATTCGGGATATGAGACGAATTCCGGTGAAAGTCACCGCTGATGTTGAAATCTCTTTATCTCCCGGCGGACAGAATGTTTTGGTCAAAAAGATATGGGACGAATTTTGTTCACGGTTTACCCCAGGAGGGTATCTTCTCAATAATATGGGGCAAAGCTAGGGCTGTTCAGTTCTACGGTTATGTCATTGCAAGGCGTATTTTGCCGAAGCAATCCCCACGTTGCAGGCCGGAGATTGCTTCGTCCG
>CAYWSS010000848.1:0-2379 GCA_964460505.1 uncultured Caldilineaceae bacterium
GCATGACCCCTCATCTTTCTAAAAAGTTCCGGTTTCAAACTAATCTCAGTATAGTGGATGTTCCCTATATCCTAACTCCTAACCCCTCGAAAAAGGATACTTGTTGATGAAACCTGCCAGACGCGCTCAAAATTTACCACCCTTCTTTTTTGCCGAACTGCACCAACGCATTGCCCGATTGCAGGCTAACGGCGCCGACGTGATCAAACTGGACGCGGGCAGCCCCGACCTCCCGCCGGATTCCGCCCTGGTGGAAACCCTCAAACGCAGCGCCAATGACCCAACCAACCACAATTACGGCGGCTATGCCGGTCAACCCCATCTGCGTCAGGCAATTATTGAGTATTACGAGCGCCGGTTTGGGGTAGCGTTGGAAGATGCCGAACTGCTGCCACTCATTGGTTCCAAAGAAGGGGTGGTGAATATGCACCTGGCCTGGCTGGACCCCGGCGATCTCTCCCTGATTCCCGATCCCTGCTACCCCAGTTACGCCTACGCGCCACTATTGGCCGGCGGCCGCACCGAACGATTCGACCTATTGCCGGAGCAGGGTTGGCGGCCAGATTTTTCTGCCATTCCCTCCGAAACGGCCAAAGCCGCGCGAATGTTGTGGCTCAACTATCCCAACAATCCCACCGGCGGCACGGCCAGCCGGAAATTTTTTACCGAGGCCGTGGAGTTTTGCCGCCGGTTCGATATTCTGCTCTGTCACGATGCCCCCTACGCCGATGTAACCTACGATGGGCATCGCGCCCCCAGCGTGCTGGAAGCGCCCGGCGCAAAAGAGGTCGCTGTCGAGTTCAACTCGCTTTCAAAAACGTACAGCATGGCCGGCTGGCGCGTGGGCATGGCCGTGGGCAACGCGGTGGCTGTAAAGGCGCTGGCTACCATAAAAACCCAAATAGATTCCGGATTGGCCAAACCCATTCAGGATATGGCTGTAGAGGCCCTGACCGGCGACCAGAGCTGGCTGGCTCCCCGCAATGAAATTTACAAAGAACGCCGGGATGCCGGCCTGCAAACCCTGCGCAAAATGAATCTGGAAACAACCAATCCCAGGGGAGGGCTTTACATCTGGTTCCGGGTGCCGCCGGGTTACACCTCGATGAAATTTCACACCAGGGTGCTGGAAACCGCCCACGTATCGATAACACCGGGCCACATTTACGGCATAAACGGCGAAGGCTGGGCCAGAATATCGCTCGTGGCCTCCACCGAAAGACTAAAAGAAGCCCTGGCCCGCCTGCAACAACTGTAAAAACAAAAGGATGAAGGATGAGCGATGAATGCAGAATTTATTCATCCTTCATCCTTCTACACTCATCATTCAAAATGATTACCTCTGCTAAAAACACTCGTATTGTAGAAGCCAGAAAACTAACCCAGCGCAAACACCGGCGGCGGCAAAACCGCTTTCTGGTGGAAGGGCTGCAACTGCTCTCGATTGCTATGGAGGTCAGGCAAGACTCGCCCAAAAACGCCGCCCGAATCGAGCCGCTGGAGCTTTTTTACAACGAGGCGCTGTTTACCGGCGAAACCGCCCCCCGGCTGCTGGCGCAACTGACCGAGGCCGGGGCCATTGCCACTGCCGTAGCCCCCAATGTACTCAACACCCTCTCCGAACGCGACACATCGCAAGGTCTCACCGCCACATTTTCGCTGAACAAATTGGAGTACCCGTTTGACCATCTTCAATCGAAAATCGTAAACCCAAAATCCACACTTGTCCCGGCGGCCAGTGCCAGGAAAATACCTGGCCTTATCCTCATTCTCGATAAATTGCAGGATCCCGGCAACCTGGGTACCCTCATCCGCACGGCTGACGCCGTGGGTGTTGATGCAATTATTCTGCTGGAACCTTGCGTTGACCCCTTTGACCCCAAAACCGTGCGCGGCACCATGGGTTCGATTTTTACCGTGCCGTTTACCCGCGTCGATTCCATCGATGTGTGCCTGCCTCAACTCACGGCAATGGGTTACCGGCCGGTGGGTGCAGACGGAACGCTGGGGCGCGCTCCGTGGCAAAGCGAGAACCTGCTTGGCTCGGTGGCCCTGGTATTGGGCAACGAAGCCCGCGGCCTCAGCCCGGAGCTACACCCTCACCTGACCGATTACGTGAGCCTGCCGCTGCGCGGACACGCTGAAAGCCTGAATGTGTCGATTGCCGGCGGGGCGCTGATGTACGAATGGTTGCGGGTCAATGAGCCGAAACTGTCTGGACAATAACTATTTCGACCTGTACAATTAGCCGGTAGAGACTCACCAGAATATGCTAATTTAGCCGGGATTTAGAGATTGGGAGATTTCAATTTAGGAATGAGAATTAATTAACTTACCCATTTTCTCGTATTGCGTATTGCGTAAATTTTGCTCTTTACG
>CAYWSS010000849.1:0-2379 GCA_964460505.1 uncultured Caldilineaceae bacterium
GAATCGGGGGGGAAGTTAAGTCCTCCCCCCTCCTGAGGGGGGGAGTTAGAGGGGGTAAGTAGTTACAATGAAATTACTTAAGACAGGAACACGAGCTATGAATGACGTTTATTTTGAAGAAGAAGAGTTTTCAACACAATTCAACGGCAAAACCTTAAAACGAATTGCCCGGCAAGCATGGCCCCGGTACTGGAAATGGGTCGTTGGCTTTGTTTCGCTAATCGCGCTGGTTTCGTTTCAGGATTCGCTGTTTACTTACATCAGCATGCTGATCATCGACGAGGGGATCATTCCGGGCAACGTAGCCCGGCTCACAGAACTGATTACACTGTACGCCGGCCTGGTGCTGGTGCAGGCAGCCGCCGTATTCGGCTTTATTTACCTGGCCGGAATTTTGGGAGTGCGCATTCAGTATGATATGCGCCGCACCATGTTCAACCACCTGCAGGAATTGTCGCTGAGTTATTACGGCAAAACGCCGGTCGGCTGGATCATGTCTCGCGTTACGTCCGATGCCGGCCGCATCTCCGAACTGATCACGTGGGGCACCATCGACACCGTGTGGGGGATTCTAAATTTGGCCACCGCTCTGATGTTTATGCTCTGGATCAACTGGCAGCTTTCGCTGGTTATGGGGCTGGTCATCCCCACGCTGCTGGTAATTGCCTCGCTGTTTAAGCGAAAAATTCTGGTGGAGTTCCGGCGCGCCCGCAAGTTAAATTCAAAATTGACGGGCGTGTACAACGAAAACATCACCGGCGTGCGCGTGGTGAAAGCATTAACCCGCGAGGAAAAAAATCTAAAAGAGTTTAACGGCATGTCTACGACGCTTTACCAGGCTTCATTTCGCGCGGCGTGGCTGTCGGCCCTGTTTCTGCCCATTGTGCAGATTGTGGGAGCCACGGCGCTGGGTGTCATTATCTGGTACGGTGGCCGGCAAATTCAATTGGGCGCAATGACCATCGGCAGCTTACAGGCGTTCATCTCGTACCTGGCCTTTATGCTGTTTCCAATCAACGAGCTGGCCCGGGTGTACGCTGAAATGCAAAACTCCGTGGCTTCTGCCGAGCGCATTTTCTCGCTGATCGATGCCGAGCCGGAGATTGTTGACCGGCCCGACGCGGTTGAGGCAAAAACCGTTCGCGGCGATATCCGGTTTGATCACGTGGATTTTTACTACGAAGAGAACAAACCGGTGCTGACTAACTTTGATCTGACCGTAAAACAGGGTGAAACCATTGCCCTGGTCGGCCCAACCGGTGGCGGAAAATCGACCATTGTCAATCTGGTCTGTCGTTTTTACGAACCGAAAACAGGCAAAATTCAGTTTGGAGATACCGATTACACCCGGTTAACGCTGCACAGCATCCAATCGAAAGTGGGGATGGTGCTGCAAACGCCGCACCTGTTCTCCGGCACCATTCGGGAGAACATTCGCTACGGACGGCTGGATGCCACGGATAAAGCCGTGGAAGAAGCAGCCAAACTGGCCCACGCCCACGAGTTTATTCTGGAAATGAGCCAGGGCTATAACGAAGAAGTTGGCGAAGGCGGCAGCCTGCTTTCAACCGGGCAAAAGCAGCTCATCAGTTTGGCCCGGGCGGTGCTGTCTCAACCGGAAATCTTCATTATGGACGAGGCCACCAGCTCGGTTGACACCCTGACGGAAGCGCTCATCCAGCAAGGCATGGAGACGCTGATGGAAGGCAGAACCAGTTTCGTCATCGCTCACCGGCTGAGCACTATTCGGCGCGCCGACCGGATTCTGGTCATCAAAGAAGGAAAAATTACCGAAATGGGCACGCACGAGGAGTTGATCCAGAACCAGGGTCACTATCACTCGCTGTACACCAAGCAGTTCCACAGCCAGGCCCAACAAGAGATAGACCAGGTCTTTGAGGCTGCAATGGCAACATAAGCAAACTTATCAAACAAATGGGACACGTCATTTCCAATTTCCCTAATATCAGACAACCTCAAAAACGTGTCCTGTTTCTGAAATCGAAAAGGTTTTTACTAAATGCAGTACTTACGCAGTTTAGAGCAGAATTAGCTGAATGAGAGAATTTTATTCTAATATTCTGCCGATTCTGCTCTAAATGAGGCGTAAAACCACATACTGAACGGCAACTGCGTAAGTACTGATGCCGTACATTTATTACAGTGTTCTTGTGAAAATCTTACAAAATAATTAACAGATTGCAGATGCCACGCAGTGATTTTTAGAAAGCAAGTAATCTTTAGTCACCATATTTCTCTTTGTGGTATAATGAAGTATCAACGTGTCTGTTTAATTTTTACACATTTGTGTTTGAACCTTAAAAAACCTGGCTCGTCAATGAGGTGGTTCACTCTGGGTTTGTTGAGCCAACAAGCAAA
>CAYWSS010000850.1:0-2376 GCA_964460505.1 uncultured Caldilineaceae bacterium
AGGAGTACAAGGCGACCTAAGCAGCCACGGTCAGAAGACCACCACGAGCGCGATTCTGACAGGTTTACAGAATTTGTACCCGTAATTTTTCTAATGAGTGGTTCAATAAAATATGGCAGTAAGGGTCAGAAGAGATTCTCCTGTCCTGTCAGTAATTTACCGGAAAAACAGCGATTTTACCGGATATAAAAATGTTATTCAGAAATAGCTTGAGCTATTCTACTAATTTGATGAAACATGGTCAACTGAGAAGCAGCAGCATGCTGCCGTTGACAGGCTTGCGGCGGTAGTTTATACTCCGGATGTAGCCAAAAGATATTGTTCTTCCTGCAAATATAATTGGCAAAAAGGCTAAGATGCCCAGATAAATTTTTTCGCCAGGCCCGTGATGCGTGATAATATACTGATCGGAAATCAAATGAGTACAAATCCTACCCAGAAACCAAAACCCAAAAAGAAACACAGAGTTACATGAAAGAGCGCAGACACAAAGCGCACAGAGGTTTTTGATTCTTATCTTTCTCTGTGCGCTTTGCGTCTGTGCCTTCTCCGCGCTCTCTGTGTTCCATTTTTTTGCACTTAATTCAAGTCCGTTCAGTATAAACACAACACGTTTCACCTGAACGGTCAGGCAAAAACTTTTCTGGGGGCTATATTAAATTGTACCCAACAGAAGACAGATTTTATCTCCTGTTTCCTGAAATCAATTAAATTTACAGAAGTTTACCAATCGACATAAAATAGCCAATTTATAACTAAAATAGGACACAGATTAAAAAACTAAAAGAAAAACCCGTGTAAATCTGTGTTAATCCGTGTCCCATTATGTTAACTGATAAACTTCTGAAAATTAAAATAAGGAGCTTCCCATGAGTGTATCTGATGAATTAAAAGAAGTTTTTGAAAGAATGCCCGACGTGTTTGTACCGGAAAAAGCAGCCGGTATCGCCGCCACCATTCAACTGAATCTTAGCGGCGAAGCAGGAGGGAATTGGCTGATACAGATTAATGACGGGCAGATTGGCGTGAAAGAAGGTGAAGACGCCAACGCCGATTTGACATTGGGGATGTTGAGCAGCGATTACGTGGCTGTTTCCAAAGGTGAAGTGAACCCCATGAGCCTGTTTATGGCCGGAAAAATAAACATAAAGGGCAATATGTCGCTGGCCATGAAATTTAATGACTGGTTCGACCGCAGCCGCGCTTAATTGCAATTTTGCCACAGAGACAAAACCAACCATGAACAATAATATTTACCCCCTGACATTTTCGCCGGTATTTCAAGATTACATCTGGGGTGGGCGCAACCTGGAAACAAAACTGGGGCGTACTATTCCCCCCGGCATTGTGGCCGAAAGTTGGGAAATCTCCGGCCACTTTTCTGCATCGACAAAAGTAAACAACGGCTCGTTGTCCGGTAAAACGCTGCCGGAGGTGCTGGAGTTACTGGGCGTGGAACTGGTCGGCGCGCGCGCACAGGCTATGCCGGGCCGGGGCAAGTTCCCCTTGCTTATCAAGCTGCTGGATGCCAACAAGCCATTATCCGTGCAGGTTCACCCCAGCGATGAATACGCCAACATCCACGAAAATGGTGAGCTGGGCAAAACCGAAATGTGGTATATTTTGGATGCCGAACCGGGCGCCCATCTCATTTACGGCCTCAAACCAAAGGTTACGCCAGAACTGTTCCGGGAAAAACTGGAGGCCGGCAACCTGGAACCATGCCTGCACAAACTACCGGTAAAAGCCGGAGATGCTATTTTTATCCCGTCCGGTTCCATCCACGCCATAATGGACGGGATTTTACTGGCAGAAATTCAACAAAACTCCAACACCACCTATCGTGTCTACGATTGGAACCGGGTGGGCGCCGACGGTCAGGCTCGCCCGCTGCACATCGACAAGGCCATTGATGTAATAAATTTTGAACAGGTAGAACCGGGGCCGTATCTGCCGGAGGCAATAGAGGCGGATGAAGGCGTAACCCGCGAGGTTATATCTGCCTGCACCTACTTTAACGTCGAAAGAATCACGCTGCGCAACGCCAATACATCATTTAAAGGCGCCTGCAATGGCGAAACTTTTGAAATTTGGGGAATTATGTCCGGGCATAGCCAGGTAATGTGGGCCGGAAATCCCCTCGATCTATCGGCAGTACAATTTACGCTGCTGCCGGCAAAACTGGGCCTGTTTGAAATAAAAGCGGCGCAACCAACTACTCTGCTTCGGGTTTATGTACCCAGGTAACATTATTCCAACTTGCAAGGGAGTCGGGGCCGCCCCCTCTGGCCGGGCAGACAAACAAAAATATAGACCGCCCCCCACCTCCCCACCCCCCCCGCGGGAGGTGACGGCGGCACACCGCGCGCTTTTCCA
>CAYWSS010000851.1:0-2364 GCA_964460505.1 uncultured Caldilineaceae bacterium
GGCAAAAGGACGCTACTATAGCGGCTACAAAGGTGTGTGCCTAAGTAGTTACCAATTGTAAAACAATATTTGGGTGATGCAGGGAAAAAACTATCTAAAAACGGTCAGGACTACTATTATGAGGTCAGGACACGGTTTAATGAACGGCACAATCCCCTGGATTTTTTATTCTTGAGTCGGGCTGGGTTTAATGGGGTTATCAGGTTTAATCGTAAAGGCGGTTTTAATGTCCCGTTTAATCATAAGACAGAACGTTTTTCAAAGGCTTACGTTACCAAAGTTGTTAATCAGGTTAAAGCAGTAGGTGAAAACTGGCAGGTATCAGACGAACAAATCGAGAATTTTCTTCAAAGGTTCTATCTGGCTATCGGCCACTGAAATCTGACTACCACATTTAATCAGGAGTCCATTTTATGGGAATTATCGACGCATCTATGATTACTAAAATCAGACGAAACCACGGGCTGGAACACGCCACCATTCATATGCTCAGCAAGCGTAATGGAAATCTCTTGCTGGTGGGGCACAGCAACTGGTCCGGCTTTACGCTGTACGGCCCCATCGATACGGCAGAGGTAGAACAGGCCGCCCGCGAAGCCCTGTATCGCATGCAGCAGGGGCAGGCAGAGCTGGCGGTTCATCCCCGTTGCGGCACGGTGCTGGCCACAACCGGCTTCCTGGCCGGGATGGCTTCGTTTCTGGCCATTGGGCTGGAAGGCAGCTCCCGCAGCAGCCGCTTTCGATGGGCCGGTTTTCCGGCGGCTATTTTGGCGGCCACGCTGGCGGTAATTGTGGCGCAGCCGTTGGGCATGTTTATCCAAAAAGAGTACACCACCAGCGGGCACCCCGAAAATCTGCAAATCAAGAGCATCCGGCTGGTGCCCGGTGCCAAAGTCATTACCCACCGGGTAGAAACCAGCCAGTAGCCCATGATTTACATTTTTCACGGCCCTGACGATTTTACGCGCACCGAAAAAATAGCCGGGTTACGCGCGGGGTTTGGCGATCCCACCCTGTCTGATTTAAACCTGACCGAGCTGGATGGTCGCGCCTTAACCCTGAGCAATATTCGCCATTATGCCGATGCCATGCCTTTTATGGCGGACAAACGGCTGGTGATTGTCAACGGTTTTCTGAGCGCCCTGAAAGGAAAATCTGAGCAGATCAAGCAAGTGGTTAAATATTTAAATCAGGTGCCGCCCACCACCAATTTGGTTTTGGTGGAAGTTGATCTTCTGGAAAAGCGGCACCCGGTTGTCAAAGCCGCCGCCGAGTTTTCGGCGAAGGTGGTTGCGTTTGCCGGCCCCGACAAGAATAACCTGCGCGGCTGGATTATCAACCGCACCCAGGAATACAACGCCACCATCGAGCCGTCCGCGGCCGACTTGCTGGCGCGACTGGTTGGCACCGAACTGCGTACCCTGAACAGCGAAATCGAGAAGCTGAGCCTTTATGTAGGCAACCAGCGCCCCATCAACCGGGCCGATGTTGATTTGCTGGTGCCCTACGTGGAAGATGCGGAAAATTTTGGGCTGGCCAACGCCATCGGCCAACGCAACGCCCGCAAAGCCTACGACCAACTGCACAAGCTGCTGGACGAAGGCAAGCATCCAATGGCGATTTTAGCCAGTATCGCCACCCAGGTCCGGGGGCTGCTGGAAGTAAAGGATATGGCCGAACGGGGGATGTTGCCGCGAGAAATTGCCGCCAGAAAAAACTGGCGCAGTGATTACGCGGTGAGAATGCGTCTAAAAGAGGCCCGCAATTTCTCCACGGCCCGGCTGGTGGAAATTCTGGAGATGCTGCTGGAAATAGATCTGAATATCAAGACCGGCAGGATGGACAATTTATTAGCTCTCGACACTCTGATTGCGCGATTGTGCGCCACGCGATGAGTAGGGCTTCCTACCTGATTTAGCTACGGTTAGGTTCAGCAAACAGCCTCCTTTGCTTAATATTTGTACTTCATTAGCCTATAATACTCACACTTCATAACGTAACTTTAGTTTATGGTAATTATCGAAACCTCAGTATTCACCCGCCAACTACATAAACTTCTTTCCGGGGATGAATACAAACAATTGCAATTGGCGCTGGTCAGCCGTCCCGATTTGGGATCCATCATTGTTAGAAGTGGTGGGCTTCGGAAGGTGCGCTGGTCGATAAGAGGACGTGGCAAACGTGGCGGGGTTCGTGTCATTTACTATTGAGGCGTTGATCGTGCGCAGGTTTTGATGCTGCTGATTTACGCAAAGAGCGAAAAAGATGATCTGTCTCGAGGGCAATTCAATTACAGCTATTGAGAAAAATTGGTAACTACTTAGGCACACACCTTTGTAGCCGCTACAGTAGCGCCCTTTTGCC
>CAYWSS010000852.1:0-2362 GCA_964460505.1 uncultured Caldilineaceae bacterium
CGTGTTAATTGTCAAATAGTCTCTTGTATTTTAGTAGCATAATTGGGGTCAAAAGGTTGGCCTGATTTCAAAACGCCGTAGGCGAGTTGTAGCAATTTACGCATAGCTGCGCCAACAATAAGCAGTTACGGTCAAACAAAGAAATAACAGGCGTGTGACAGCCCGCATGGAATAGCAGCAAGAATGAAAATCTTTACCCTCACCCCGTTGCCGGCGCGACACCCCTCTCCCACCTGGGAGAGGGGTTGGGGGAGAAGACCTGTTTTTACGTAACCGTTCACACCCCCTGCCAGATATGGCGCTAAGGAACGAGAATTAATTAACTTGCCCGTTTGCCCGTACTGCGTACTGCGACAATTTTGCTCTTTACGGTGTACGTAATACGCAATATGTTACCATTACCAATTGGGTAAGTTATTTACGCACCATTCCTAAGTATGTCATTCCCGCACGTTTTTAGCGGGAATCCACAGGCTATACGGATGGATTCCCGCTTACTACATGCGGGAATGACATAGGGGGCTGAACGGTTACATTTTTACAGGAGTCGGACAGTCCCGGCCGGGACGACATCGACAATAAAAATCACGGGCTAGCAGCTTGTCGGAGAGAAAGACCTCGCGGGTTTCTTATAGGGTCTTTATGTCCAAAGTTACCCTTGTTATCAAGCTGATTATTGGCAAAAGCGCCTTTAAAAACCCGCGAGGTCTGGACAAATCGACTTCTCCGACAGACTGCTAGGAGTTATGGGTTACGCAAAGCGATTAGTATTGTTCCAACTCCTAACCCCTTTATTTTCAGAGGTGAAACGATGAAACAAAGCACAAGCGCACTGATTATTGTTATTGCAGCCGTTGCCGGATTGATGCTGGGCGGGGTGTTGGCGGCCCTGACCTTGTCCAGATATGGCCCCAGCGAGGTGGTTCTGCTATTCTTCGTGGTGGCCCTTATTTTGGCGGGGGTAGTCTGGGCGCTTAAACCGCTTTTTCAATCCCGTTCAAAGGCGCCGGCCCGGCTGGCCGAGGATATTCAGGTAATAATGAGTTCCAACCCGGCCCACCGGATTAACGCGAAAGAAGCCACCGGATTGACAACGCTGGCCGAAACCCTCAACAGCTTTGCCGACCATTACCAATCCACGCTCGAAAGTCAGTCTGAACAGATTACGCAGGCCAACGCCGGTTTAGCGAATGAGCGAAACAAGCTGGCGGCGCTCATCACCAAACTGACCGGCGGGGTGGTGGTTTGTAATTCAGCCGGGCGCATCCTGCTGTACAATCAGCACGCCCAACAGCTTTTGGAACAGGTTTCTCCCGATTCTTCTGCGTTTGTGGGGCTGGGACGCTCCATCTTTGGACTCATCGAGCGCAATGCCATCACCTACGCCCTGAACCGGATTGAGCTCCAACAAAAAAGTAATGGCGCCACACCGGGCGCACAATTTGTGGTTACTACCGCCGGCGGGCAGTTAGTAAAGGTGCAATTAAGCGCTATTCGCAGCTCGCAAAATGAAACCACCGGCTTTATCCTGACTGTGGTGGATGTCAGCCAACAGGCGCAGTCAAGCCGCCGGATTTACAAGCTGGTCACTGATCTGGCCGGCCATGTACGCAGCTCCTCCGATGAAATTTTGGACGTACTTTCCAGGCTCACCGCCGAGCCGGAACCGGCCCCGACTGAACGGATCGGCCTGTACCGGAAGATATTAAACCCCGCCCAACAATTACAAACCATTCTGAACGATGTCTCGGCTGAATACACCGACACGCTCAATATCTTCGATTGGCGGCTGGAAGAGATTCGGGTGGCTGAATTGCTGCCGGCCATTCGGCAGGCGTTGACCCGGCAAGTGCAGCTTGCCGCCCCCCTTGAAAGCGGTGACTCGTCGGCCTGGGTGCGGGTGGATAGCTACGCCCTGGTTGTTACCCTGAGCCGGTTGGTAGACAGGCTTCAAGCGGAGCGAGGGGTTAAACAGTTGGCTCTGGGAACCGTGGGCACGGCGCGGGAAAATCGAACTGCCGTCACGCTGACCTGGCCCGGCAACGAAAGTGACCTTGATACCCTGAAAATCTGGACAAAGGATACCAAAATTTCCGGGGTGGGGGTCGTTGCTGTGTCGCTGTGGAGAGTCATTGACGTGCTCAACGGTGAGGTGGTCTGGCTGGCCGATCAAATTGCCGGCACACTTACATTTCAGATATGGCTGCCCACCGTGGAACAGCCGGCGGCCCGGATGGCGGGGCCGGTTTCTCCATCCGCGGTGTTGGAGCTTTTTGATTTTGACCTGTTCCGGCAAAGCGACCCCGACCCGGAGTTGGATAAGCTGCCGCTGAGTCAACTGTCGTACACCGTGTTTGATACT
>CAYWSS010000853.1:0-2361 GCA_964460505.1 uncultured Caldilineaceae bacterium
ATCAAAAAATCTGTGTGTATCTGTGTTATCTGTGGACTATTTTTCCTCAGTTGAGTATTGTCTCACTTACTCCGAATTCAGGTTAAAGTAGATTTTAAGGTTGATAGGTTGTTATGATTTTTCCCGTAGGGGTGGCTCGCGAGTAGGGGCACGCTTCCGGGGCACACATGCAATCACCCTCGTGCGTAAGGTGAGTGAGTTAATAAAATTGTCCTGTCCGGGGTAATTTAGGGCCGCCAATCAGTGGTTCCTTTCCGAAAACGTGTTGACATTGATAAAACTAGAACCGACGGGTTGCCCAGAGATTGTGTATACGGAGATGTTCGGAAATCAATAAAATTTCCCGACAAAGCGCGGAGTTTATGACCAGATGGATTTTTATTATTTAGATAAATTTTATCAGTTTTATCTTAAAAATACAAATGATTTTTTGAAAGGAAATTCACAATGCCTTGAAGGTGACGAACGGGGCTTTTTCGGGGCTGAACGAGCCTTTGACCCCCACATAGATTGTTTGTGCATTTTGTTTCGGGTGCGTCCCAAAATTTGGGTAAGCACAGGGGGGAACGGGGGGATACCCCCCGAATCCCCCCTGCTTGTCCCAATTTCCTAAAATATGGGACACACCTTTTTGTTTCAGGTTTCTTGACACGGCGGGCGGGAGGGTGTATACTGGTGTTGTTTCAATGAATATTGAAGTACTTCGGCGGATTTTTTTTTGACAAGATGTTTCAATGGATGTTGAATGATTGTCAAGGGGAGTGACTGATAATGGATAATCCAGTTAACGAAGCGAGGCTGGGCGAGGCGGCGGCGCTGTTCAAAGTGCTGTCCGACCCCAACCGCCTGCGAATTTTCAACGTGCTGATGGCCGGCGATACCTGCAACTGCGAAATGACCGACATGCTCGACATACCGGCTAATCTGCTGTCGCATCACCTGCGGGTATTGCGCAAGGCCGGGCTAATCAGCAGTCGCCGCGATTCGATAGACGGGCGCTGGATTTATTACAGCGTCACCAAAGAGGCGGTGACGCGCTGGTATGGCTGGTTGAACATGTTCTTCGACCCGGACCGGGTGCAGGAGCGCAAAACCTTGTGCGGCCCGGAAGGCGACCAGACGCGAATAACCACATCAATTTTTGTCACACAGGAGCAATAACATTATGGCTACGCAACCGATTTCATTTGCCTCGCCCACCCCTCAACGTCCCGCCTGGCAACTGCCCGCGCTGACCGGCGGTTTGATAGTTGTTTGGTGGATTGTCTGGTATCAGTTGCAAAACCTGGCCGATTGGCTGACCTACGGCCTGCTGAGGCTTTTGCCGGAAAGTCGGTTGGGTGAATCGGTCAACTTCTTTTTGTACGATGTGCCGAAAATCCTGCTATTGCTGGCCGGAATGATTTTTCTGGTCACGTTCATTCGCTCGTTTTTTAGCGCCGAAAAGACCCGTGCCCTGCTGGGCGGCAAACGGCAGGGCATCGGCAATGTGCTGGCCGCCGGGCTGGGTGTGGTCACGCCGTTCTGCTCGTGTTCGGCGGTGCCGCTGTTCATCGGCTTTGTGGAAAGCGGCATCCCCCTGGGCGTCACCTTTTCGTTTTTGATTGCCACGCCGATGGTCAACGAGATTGCGTTGGCTATGCTGTTCGGCATGTTTGGCTGGAAGATTGCCGGGCTGTACATGGCCACCGGCCTGATTGTGGCCATCGCCAGCGGAATCATCATCGGCCAGTTGAAGCTGGAACGCTACGTGGAAGATTTTGTGTGGCAAATGCAGGTCGGGCAGGCGGCGATGGGCTTTGGCCAGGGGCCGACGCTCGACACCCGGCTGACCGAAGCCTATAAAGCCACCCGCGAGATTGTGGGCCGGGTGTGGCTGTACGTAATTATTGGCATTGCGGTGGGCGCGGGCATTCACGGCTACGTGCCGGAAGATTTTATGGCCGGCATCATGGGTCGCTCGGCGTGGTGGTCGGTGCCGGCGGCGGTGGTGTTCGGTATTCCCTTGTACTCTAATGCCGCCGGAATCATTCCGGTGGTGTACGCGCTGATGGAAAAAGGGGCGGCGCTGGGCACGGTGCTGGCGTTCATGATGTCGGTAGTGGCCCTGAGCCTGCCGGAGATGCTCATTTTGCGGAAGGTACTCAAGCCGCAACTGATTGCCATCTTCATTGGCATTGTCGGCACAGCCATCGTGCTGACCGGCTATCTGTTCAATCTGGTAATCTAACCTGAATTCAGAGTAAGTGAGACAATGCTCAACTGAGGAAAAATAGTCCACAGATAACACAGATAAGCACAGATTTTTGTATCTTCTCAAAATGTAGGGGTAGCCCTTGTGACCGTCCGGTAGGGGCACGC
>CAYWSS010000854.1:0-2361 GCA_964460505.1 uncultured Caldilineaceae bacterium
CCCCCCCCTCAATCCCCCCCGATTCGGGGGGGAAGTTAAGTCCTCCCCCCTCCTGAGGGGGGAGTTAGAGGGGGGTAAGTAGTTACGCAAATTCTTTACTTTGATCCTGCGAAATCCTGTAGAGCCGCGTTTCTAAGATACTGTAGTGGTCAATAAGATGTTGACCACTTTTATCTCACGCAAAGTTGCAAAGCCGCAAAGATTTTAATGCTTTTTTCTGCGGCTTTGCGGTAAAAATGCACATTTTTTCAGTCGAGTCATTATCACTTTATGGCGAAAAAACTTTGTGGTTTGCACGCGCTCTCTCTACCCGGTCCATCATCACCTCTACCCCAATGCCGGGGCCGGTGGGCACGGTGATGGTAGAATCTTTGCGGTTCAGGGTAAAGGGGCGGGTAATATCTTCGGTGTAGTAGCGCTCGGTGGCAGAGATATCGCCGGGCAGAACAAAGTTGGGCATGGTGGCCAAATGCAGGTTGGTAGCCCGGCCCACGCCGCTTTCCAGCATGCCCCCGCACCACATCTGTACTCCGGCTTCCTGGGCCATATTGTGAATTTCCACGGCGTTGCTCAGGCCACCGACCCGCGCCACTTTCATGTTTATAATCCGGCAGGCCCCAATCTCGATGGCCCAGCGGGCGTGAAGCGGTGAGTGGATGCTTTCATCCAGACAAATGGGCGTGTTCAACCGGGCTTGCAACCGGGCGTGGTCGGCAATGTCATCGTAGTGAAGCGGCTGTTCTATCATCAGCAGGTTGAACGGGTCCATCTGCTTGAAAAGCGCGGCGTGTTCCAGACTGAAGGCAGAGTTGGCATCGGCCATTAATTTTACAGTGGGATGCTGCGCTCGAACTCTGGAAATTGGCTCCAGTTCCCAACCCGGCTCAATCTTCATTTTGATGCGGCGGTAGCCGCTGTCGACAAAGCTGTTTACCCGATCCAACAAGCCGTCCAACGTGGGTTGAATGCCAATGCTCACCCCCACCTCAACCCGGTTGCGCGCGCCGCCCAGCATCTCAGACAGCGGGATCCCTTGGGCTTTGGCCAGTAAATCCCAGATTGCGTTTTCGATGCCGGCTTTTGCCATCGGGTGACCGCGCACCCAGCGGAAGCGCCCGGTAACGTCTGCCGGTTCGGTTACCTCTTGCCCGATATTTGGCGGAATCAGGAAATCGCGCAGCACGTGCCAGGCAGAGTCAACGGTTTCGTAGGAATAGTTGGGCCGGCTGTGGGCCGTACATTCGCCCCACCCAACCAGTCCCTCGCTGTATACGGCCACCAAAATGCAGGGGCGTTCAACCTCGGTGCCAAAACTGGTACGAAACGGGTGTACCAGTTTTTGAGAAATGTGATGTAATTCTATGCGTTCGATTTTCATTGGAAAACTCCTTGATAAATGATGAATGCAAAAGGATGAAGGATGAATTTAAATCAGTTGTTCATCCTTCATCCTTCTGACTTCATCATTATTTACCCCTATGCTCCAATTGAAAGCGCAATCAGCCATTGGGCAGAAAAGTAAGTGCTGAGGACAATTAGCCGGGCGGATTTGAACGGTTGTTTGAAGCGGTCAATGGCCAGTACCGAGTCGGATGCAATGAATAATAAGGCTCCAAACAGGGCAAGCAGGGTTCCCCACCGGTCAATTTGAATCCACTGGCCGAGCGCCTGCCAGCCCATCAGCAGAATGACCATTACATAAGCTGCCACCGGGATTTTAAGGTTGTCCGGATGGGGCGCAAGCAAACCAAAGATAATAAGGCCGTAAATCAGAAAGGGGAGCAGCCCCCACAGTGAGGTGTAACCGCCGGCAGATGAGGCAAAGGCGACTATGTAGGCAACGTGCGCCACAAAAAAGCTGATCAGACCGGCCATAAACCGGTCGGCGGGAAGCATCAGAAAAATGTCGCCGGCCAGCGAAAACAGGAGACCGGCCACGATTACATATTTATAAAATGTCGAAACCGGGGGTACGGTGGTTAGCGCAATAATAATGATGAGCGACGTTGTAAGTGGTTTGAAGATATAAACGTGCCGTCGCGGCCCCCGGTATTCGGCCCGAATATAAAAAATAGCGAAAATGAGTACAAAAATCGAAAGCAGTATTGTCAAGTTGGCTCCCAATTTCTTTCCAGTAAATAGTAGTTGCGTTTCTCAACTCTCAGCAGGTTGATGGCGGTGTATCCCCGGCTAAAGAGCGTTTCAAAAATATGGCGGGGGGGGGGGCCGCCGTGCAACGCCCGCCGTGGGGGAGGTGGCGTTGGAAGACTGGCCCATGCTCACGTGGTCGTTGGGGTGGACCGGGTCGCGTGAACCGATGGGAGTGGCGGCAGACCCCGCCTCGCGGGTGGCGGGAAGGCC
>CAYWSS010000855.1:0-2357 GCA_964460505.1 uncultured Caldilineaceae bacterium
GATCCCGAGCTGGCCGCTGGCGCGGATCGTGCCCGGGCCCCCGCCCCTCATCCTCCATCCCCACCCCCCTACCCACCCAGCCTGGATGGGGGCCCGGTTAACGGGGGGGATTTCTTTGCCCGGGGGCCGGCCGAAGCCGCCCGCCGCGATGCCCAAAACCCGTACGCCATGCCCAGCAAGAGCCTGCGCGGAATGTTGCGTCATATTTACACCATTGCCAGTAACTCCGGCCGGTCCAGCCCCAATATTAGCAACCTTAACCCCGCCGACAGCCTGTTTGGTTGGGTGGGCCAGGGGCCAAACCAGGCAATTATGGGGCGGCTGGTGGTAAACTTTGGCCTGTTTGAGTTGCCGGAGATGGCCTGGTTTAAAGTGCCCTATCCTTACGGCGGCTGGCGTTTTCAGAATGGCCGCTGGCAGAATGCCGGGCGGGGAACCGTGGCCCAAACGCTAATTGCCAAACGGTGGCGGGTTTTTTCTCATGTGCCGCCGGCTCCCATTGTACAGCAGGTTGACGACTTTCAGCCGGATGCGGTGCAGGCCAGTTATATCCGGGCTATGTTGCCCGGTGCCCGCGCCCGCTTCAATATTCGCTTCTGGAATCTGGACAAAACCGAACTCCAGCGGCTTATCTGGTGCGTAGAATTAGAAAACGGGGCGCACAAAATTGGCAAACATCGCCACATAGGTATGGGCAGTGTCCGCCTGCATCTCCTGCCGGAAAGCCATCTGATTGATTGGCCCAAGCGGTACGCCGGCGGCGATAAAGCGTCGTGGCAGCAGCCAATCCAGATTGGGCAGTGGCTTAATACCGATGTGATCAAATATTACAAAGAGCTGCGTCAGGCCACAGATGCTAACCAGCTTTGATTGGCTGCGCCACAGCAGTTCCGGCGCAGAACTACTGGCCACCCTGAGTGCCCTGAACTCGCAGCCCCAACTGATCGAGGCGGGGCAATTGGGCGCTCCTCATTCGGCGCTGGGCGGGCCTTGCCGCCGGTGTTGGGTGTATGCCCCCCAGCCCAACCGGCAATATTGCCCCTTTTGCCACAATGTTTTAACCAAAGCCGGCAAGCGCGGCCAGATGTCCCGGCAGTCAATTGTGGTCTGGGGGTATGTTAACCAGTTGCCCCGGCAACTGGAGGCAAAGACAGGCTTTTACGCTAACCATGCCCTGGGCCAATACATTCACGACAGCCACCGTTTTCTGCTGATGCTCTATCGCCGCGATCTGAAAGGCTGGCTGCAGGAATTGATGCTGTATCACGGCTCTGCGCTAAAAGGGCTGCTGCAAATTATCCCCACCATGGCGGCCATGCCCAGAATGGAAATGGGCGGAGCGCTGGCCCAAATTATTCAGCGCGAGGCCAACTACTCCATGGACCGGCTGCGCGTGCAATTTTACGCCTCTCCTGCCCAAATCCACCGTTATAACACCCGGGATAAACGGGGTAAACTTACGTTTGAAATTACCGAATTTATGCGCCTGCTGGAAATGGCCGTTGTTTTTCGCACAATGTTGTACCCCGAACAACAAAAAGCGCTCCACGAACTTTTGCAACTGGAAGACAGCGGAGAATCTCAATTTTATTGGGGACGCTTTCTGGGGCAGATTAGCCAGGAAGGCAAGGATATGTTAACCGCGTGGCGTATTCGGCAGTGGCCGGCTAATCAGGTTGAGTTGTTATATGAATTGGTAGATTATGTGGAGTTTTCTCAAATCGATTAACCAGCTTCGTTATCTCTGTGTCTGGCGTGTCAACCGGGCATTGGTGCGGCTGCCCAAACATCTCCCCACTGACCTGTCGCAGGTACTCGGCACAATCATTGCCGAGCGCCTGCCAACCACCGAAGCCCGCGCCTGGCGCAAGGCATTAAAGCCCGAAGCCACAAATTTTGGCCTGATGTCCGGCCAACCCCTGCCCGACCCCGGCTGGCCTGTCGAATCCGTTCTGTTCGCCTATCCGGGTAAACGTTTGTACGGGCCGGGCCAGTTGATATTTTGGGAATTAAAGCTGATGGGGCCACAGGCAGACCACAGCTTTTTTCTGGAAGTGATTTTGCCGGCTATGGAAGCCGCCGGCCACACCACCGACTCGCGCTGGTACGGCTCTAACATGCTGTGGGGCCGCTTCGATATTCACGCGGTTTACGTGGCCCGTGGGGCGCAGTGGGAGCCTCTGGTCAGCGCTGGCCGGTTGAATACCCGCTACCGGCCCGACCCGCTGCAATGGGCGCACGAGCTATCATTTACTCCCCCGCCCAACCGCGCCTACAGGCAATTAAACTGGCTCACGCCGGTTGACCTGCGTAACGTTGCGGCGATAAAACCTTCTGCCGCTAATCAACCGGATGAG
>CAYWSS010000856.1:0-2354 GCA_964460505.1 uncultured Caldilineaceae bacterium
ATGCGCTCGATACACACGATCGCGCGGGTATCGGTAGAGGTGGTCGGAGGTTGTGAGGGTGTGATAGGCCGGGCCAAGCACCTGGGCGTAATCATCAAATTGCAGCCGAAGCAGATCGGCCACGGGACGGTCGCGGGTGACACGCTCGGTGTAGCGGCGGATATTCTGGTTGAGTTCGTTAAGGCCGCGCACCACCTGCCGCACATTTTCGTAGGCCTGGGTCAGCGCCAGCGCCGGCGAGAAATCTTTGCCCCGGTGGGTAATTAGCTGGTGGGCGGTGTAAAGCTGGCCGGTGTATTCGCGCGGTTTTTGCTGCTGGATGCTGCGCAGCGCTTCCAGCAGGGTAAAGGCGTAATCGGGCAAAATGATAAACTCGGTGTAGTCGGCCTGCTGCTCCCGCTCCAGCCAGCCGGCCTCAACCAAGCGGCGTAAAAACCAACTGGCCTGCTCCTGCACATCGCCGGGCGTAAGGGGGTCTTCCACCGTACCGGCGGTATCTGCCAGTTCTGTTTCCGAGAGCGACTGCGCTTCTTCGCCGGCCAGGTAGGCAGCAATTTCGGCCACCACCACCTGGCGGGTCAGGCCAAAGCGATTGAATTCGGCCAGTTCGTAAATGCGCAGCAAAATAGCCAGATAGTATCGCTGCAAGCCGCCGTGCGCGCCCAACACGTTAAACAGGGTGGGCGGCAAAATATCAAATGGATTGGCTGCCGGTAAATTAGTTGCCGTCATGAGTTACGGTTCCATTCATAATCAGGATATCTTCAACGCTGCAATCGAGCACCTCGCACAAGCGAGCCAGCGCCTTCAAATCCACGTAGCGCGCCTCGCCCGCATCCAGCCGGTAGACCAGGTCTTTGGGCACACCGGCCACCTGCGCTAACCCGCGCGGCGACAGTCGTTTGCCGTTATGTAGCTGGTATTTGCCCAGCATTGTGGTGATGCGTCCGGTTGTGTCGATTGTTTTCATAATCTAGAACTTTTGTTCTATTTGTCATAGTATAAAGCATAGATGTCGATTTGTCAAGACACAAATTGGATTTATTTGGATATTTGTCGCAGGGGGAATGCTGCAGGGGAGCTGGGGGGCAGGTGGGAGAAAGTGATGCGTGACGAGTGATGCGTGAAAGCAGGTTTTATCACGCATCACGCATCACGTATCACTGGCTTTCTTTCTGACAAGGCGGCGTATGCCACGTATCGAAATCTTCAACACTGGAGCCGGTCAGGAGCATAACCGGCACTAGCGCACCGAAAGTTCTGAAATGGTACGTTTTGAGGGTTTCGGGGGGATCGTCTGAGGAGATGATGCACAACTCGCAGGTGAGCGATCGGGCATCTGTTTCGTGGCAACTGAAGCTGCCGCCCAATACGGGGTGCTCGCCGCCGTACATGCCCAGGTAGCCCAACTCGGCGGGAGACAAAGTCAAAAGCAGGCAACACTGACCCACAAACACAATTACAGCTATGGGAATCAACAAGCCTCGCTTGCCCCGGATTAATATCCACAAGCCATAGAAAAAGACAGGAACCCAAGCCATTAATAGCAGAAAATAAATTATCGGCGTGAGGCGAACCCAGGGCGGTGTCACCCACACGAACTGGGTGAAACCTAAAATAATGCCCGCCACCAGCAGCCCCAGCGCCACCAGCAAATATTTGACGCCACGATTCATTTTTGGTCTCGCTTTTCTATGAGACTGATTTACCGCCGGTTATTCTGTTTCCACTTCGATGCCACCCACCAGACCGGCAATCAAATTGTACAACAGAGCCATAATTATGCCGCCGATAAAGCCCATAATGCCGTAAAAAATGGGAAAGACGATTACGGCGCCAATACTAAATAACGCACCAATCCACTCCTCGTCACCTTGTGTGGCAAAGGCGGCGGCTCCCATCAGGCCAACACAGGTAAAAATACCGCCCACGATTAGCCCGAGAAGCCCATACAACGCCCCAAAAACTTTCCCCGCTGAAAACACACCGACTCTTTTGATTTTTACCACAGCTTAACCTCCCTGATTGGATGTTTATGCTTGAATATCCATCATCAAAACAGTTCCTGTATTTACCATTATTACAACATTCTCGGTAAATGACAAGCAACGGGGATGGTTAATTTCAAAAGAGTGTGACAGTCCCTATTGGGACGACAACAGCAAAAATTGACCAATGACGATTTACGATTTACCACTGATTTCTGACTTCTGCTACTGTTTACCAAAGGAAATTCCGCAGCCGGGTGATAGCCCCGGCCACCAACAGCGCCACCAGCCAGGCTAATGACTGGAAGAAAACCGTACCTGCGAAAAAGTTGGAGGCGGTGGTGATGTAAAAATGACCTTCTATCA
>CAYWSS010000857.1:0-2352 GCA_964460505.1 uncultured Caldilineaceae bacterium
CGTAAATAACTTACCCAATTGGGGCCGGCAACGTATTACGTATTACGTAAAGAGCAAAATTTACGCAACACGCAGTACGCAACACTTGCGCCGGGCCCCTTGCGGGTTAGTGCAGGTGTACGAGAAAATGGGTAAGTTAATTAATTCTCATCCCTTAAGTCCCAAAATATTAAAGGACATGCCCCACAGTTGGGGATGCCCTTATCATGTCCGAAAAGACATCGATTTTCAATAGGAAATGTGGCTGATGTTACGTAACCGTTCACCCCCCTACCAGAATTATGTCATTCCCGCATGCTTTTAGCGGGAATCTATGCGTGCAGTCTGTGGATTCCCGCTTAATACGTGCGGGAATGACAGGGGGGCTGAATGGTTACGATGTTACGTGGTTGGTATTTTCTCAATTTTTCGGGGTGGGTAGTGGTGGAATCCAAGCCTTTAGGTTTGTTAGGCATCAAACCTAAAGGTTTAGACTCCTATCCCCCCCTTTTTTGAGATGTTACGTGGTTGCTGCTCCGGGGGAGGGGCCATCAAGTCAAATGGCGCAACTGACCCACAATGCCGCCGCCAGTTCATGGCCAATAACCTGCTCGCGCCGGCCAATTCTCAGGCGCAGCGGGCCGTTGAAGGGGGCACGGTTGACCAATTCAAAGTAGGTGCCGGGCACCAGCCCAATTTCTGCCAGATATTGCAGCCTCCTGGACTCGCGGGTTCTCACCCGGGTAATTTCTCCCTTTTGCCCCGGCGGAATCACAGTAAGCGGTATATCGGCCAAATCCGGCATTTCGCCATTGGGGGTGGGGATGGGGTCGCCGTGGGGGCAGGTGGTGGGATGGCCCATCAATTCATCCATTCTGTCTTCAATAATCTGCGAGGTGCCTTTTTGCAGATTATCCGCTTCGTCGTGCACTTCGTGCCAGCCAAACTGCAACACGTCTACCAAAAAGCGCTCAACCAGGCGGTGCCGCCGAATATTGAGCAGGGCCACCTTTTTGCCGTAGGGGGTCAGCATAATGCCTTTGTAGGGCAGGTGATCGACCAGGCCAACTTTGTGCATGCGGCGCACCATGCGTACGGAAGCGGGGCCGGATACGCCTAATTCCTCGGCCAGGGCAGTGGTGCTGACCCAGCCTTGCCCCTGCCCCAGGCGATAAATTTCGCCCAGGTAGGCGCGCATGGCATCGCTGATTTGTTCGTCGGGAATAGGGAGAACCTGTTCTTGCATTTAGACCTTCAACGTATCTTCTCAGTTTTTTTGGGGGGGGGTGCTGTGGCCGGTCTCTGACCGGGCCGCCTAAGCGGGCGCAGTCAGGAAACCGGCCCGAGCGTGATTCTGACGAGTTCACCGAATTTGTACGTTTGAGATGCTAATATAGCACCGAATTATTTATTTGTAAAGGAGTTTTTATAAAAAATCCAATTGATTGTGAGGACAAAAATTTTATCGCGCTAACGCACGTTCTTTTCGCTTCTGTTTCGGAAAATCAGCCGGATTGGAGTGCCGATAAATTCATATTTTTCGCGGATTTTATTTTCCAGATAGCGCTGGTAAGAAAAGTGTACCAGGCTGCTGTCATTTACAAAAAAGACAAATGTGGGCGGGTCAGTTTTGGCCTGGGTGATATAAAAGAATTTCAGCCGGTGGCGCTGCGCACCTTTGGGTGGATTTTTGGCTACGGCTTCGTGAACCAGCCGGTTTAGCGCGCCGGTGGGAATCCGGCGCAGCCGTTCTTCCTGCACTTGCAGAGCCAATGGAATTGCTTTTGGGGCACGCTGCCCGGTTTTGGCCGAAATAAAGAGGACCGGCATATAATCCAGAAATTTTAAATCAGAGCGGATGTGCTCGGTAAATTGGTTGATGGTGTAGGTGTCTTTTTCTATTAAATCCCACTTATTTACAATAACAACCACGCTTTTGCCCTCTTCCAGTATGTAGCCGGCAATATGCGCATCCTGAGCGGTAACCAACTGCGTGGCATCGATGAGCAGCAAACAGACATCGGCCCGGTTGATAGATTTAAGCGCCCGCAGGAAGCTGTATTTTTCAACGCCCGGCTCAATTTTACCCCGGCGGCGAATACCGGCGGTG
This sequence comes from uncultured Caldilineaceae bacterium, assembly GCA_964460505.1. Classification (GTDB taxonomy): domain Bacteria; phylum Chloroflexota; class Anaerolineae; order 4572-78; family J111; genus J095. The sequence continues at coordinate 2,090 of CAYWSS010000857.1, forward strand.
TCGATCAGCACCAGTTCCAGCCCTTCGTAGGTAATTCTGGTGTCGATGGCATCGCGGGTGGTGCCGGGTACGTTAGAGACAATCACCCGGTCTTCGCCCATCAATTTATTTAGCAGCGACGATTTGCCTACGTTGGGCCGGCCAATGATGGCAATGCGCACGGCATCATCCTCTTCTTCCTCGTCCGTGGCGGGCGGTAAAGAATCTACAATAGCGTACCACATGTCGCCAGTGCCGGGATCGTGCACACACCATCTGCGTCG
>CAYWSS010000858.1:0-2350 GCA_964460505.1 uncultured Caldilineaceae bacterium
TGTGCCTAGACGTGTACAGTTTTGCACCCCCTCCACACACGTCGGTTGAGGGGGGGAGTTTACAGCCACCCCCCACATGAGGGGGGAGTTAGAGGGGGGTAAGTAGTTACTACAATTGAAGGTGTAATTTCTCTCTCGTTGATTTTTTTAAAAATTTATGATATGCGGATTTGAATCTGCAAAAATAGCTCGCTTTGGGTTTACATTGAATCCAACAACATCTGAACTCAGGAACGGCTCTATCCATACTCCCCTATCATCCCGGTCAATATGTTTTTGAATAGAGGGAACTAATTTTGTTTTTATACCCAGACATTTTATTGGCGGTACTTGCACTCTTTCCACAAACCCGAAGCGCTGCAACTGGCTTGTATTATACATCAACTGGTTGGGAAAACCAGATAAGCCATACAGACTTCGGGGTGCAGATTGTGGGAATAAATTAATTGCTAAACATCTGTATATCTATCCCGTTTGCAAACCAGACCAGACCAGACTAGACTACAATAATTACAGTGAAAGGGCCTGATGTTATGCAAATTACAAATATCTCCGATGCCAAAGCAAGCCTGTCGAAGTTGGTTGAGAAAGTGCTGAAGGGTGAAGAGGTTATTATTGGTAAAGCGGGTAAGCCTGTGGCTAAACTTGTGCCCTATAACCTGGATACAAGCCCACGTCAATTAGGTGCTGGAAATTGGCAAGGCCAGATATGGATGGCAGATGATTTTGACGAGCTTCCAGAAGATGTCTTGAAGCTGTTTACAGGTGAAGTGGAAAACGATGAATCTCTTACTTGATACACACGCTTTCCTATGGGCAATTAATAATGACCCAAAGCTGTCTCCACATGCGTGAGCTGCCATTGTGGATGGTAACAATATTGTGTTTGTCAGCGCAGCAACCGCCTGGGAGATTTCTATTAAAAAGGCGATTGGTAAATTGAATGTTCCTGACGGGGATTACCTGGAGGAGCTTAGGCTGCACCGCTTTACTCCCCTTGATATTACAACTGAACATGCGTTGGCTGTTGAAAATCTACCGGTTTATCATAAGAATTTCTTCGATAGGATGCTAATTGCGCAGGCGCAAGTAGAGAGATTAACCCTGGTAAGTCGTGATCCAAGGATGAAGGCGTATGCCGTCCGGATGATTGAGACGTAACGGTCTTGTGTACGGCCGTCAGCTTTGCCATGCCGGACAGTACCCCCCCACCGTTCTATTTCCCCCCAGACCATACGTGGCACAATGTCCCCGTGCCGCAAATCGCCCTGGCCTGGCTGTTGCACAAAGACGGTGTGACCAGCGTTATCATCGGCGCCTGTAAAGAAGAACAGTTGGTGGATAACCTGAAATCTGTAGATGTCGAGCTTTCAGCAGAAGAATTGGCCCGCCTTGATAAGGTCAGCCAGCTTGCCCCCGAGTATCCGCATTGGATACCCCCTATATGCAGCGCGGCCAAGATTTGTTTAGCAGGTTTGCCGATAACAGTTAGGCAACAAGCATACTGAGAGCCGGCGGTGAGGGTTATTTACGCCATATAATTTCAAAAAACAGACCGTCTGCCCGGTTTAAGGGACAGACGGCCTGTTTTTTACAGTTGAGGTGCGGCAAATTGCGCGCGTGTTGTATGCAAAATTGGATTTTCTTTGACAAACGCAACACGTAAATTGAATTACTATACCGGTTTGGCTACCACAATAACGCGGTGGGTATTGTTGGTGTAGGGCCAACAGGTTACAAAGGTTATGCGCTCGTCGTTGGTGGGGGCAATCCACTGGGCGTTCCGCTTGCGAACTTCTACCGGCTCGCCCTTTTCCTTTACAATTGTTTTGAGATCAACAATATATTCGTATTTTGTATCCCCGGCATAGATGGTAACTTTATCGCCCACTTCCACATTTACCAGGTCGCGGAAGATTTCACCATTTACATTGTGATGCCCGGCCATGACGGTGTTGCCCGGTTGGCCCAGGGCAGCGGTGGTTTTGTGCCAGCCCACCGCGTAATCGGCCACCTGCCAGATACTGTACTCGTATCCATCTTTTTCGATCACGCTCCACCCCACGGGGATAACCTCAGAATTGATGCCCACAGAATCGATAACCAGGTGGCTGGGGATAGCGCCCGAAATGCCGGCGGGCGGCGATGGATCATCGGGAAACGGATTGCTCAAAATGGGCGGCACGTTCTGGCCCGACGGCACCTCCGCCTGAGGCGGCGCAGGGGTGGGCGGAACCACTTGTTCCGCAGGAGGCGGCACCGGCGGCGGCTGAATATTGATATTTACCGGCGCTGATTTGGCGACGCCGTGTTCCCGGAGCGCGCGCGCGGTCTCCACACAGCCGGAAAC
>CAYWSS010000859.1:0-2342 GCA_964460505.1 uncultured Caldilineaceae bacterium
CAACCTGCAACTTACAACCTGCAACCTGCTACTTGTAATCCGCCACCGGAACCGGGGCGAATATTGGATTGCCGGGGCTGGCAAGAATCATCTCCACCAGGCGAAAATCTTCCAGAATGGCATCAAATATATAAACCACTTCCAACGACTGGTTAGATATATCCTTGTTTTCCAGGCGAAAATTCTGGCTGTTTGTCGTTAGATTATGTTTAGGGATGCTCAATGATAATTGCGCCCCCAATTGGGTCAGGAAGCGTTCGCGCTCCGGCTCGACCAGCAGATTGGCGGGCAAGTTTCGCAGGATAAGCGTCATCTCGGCGCTGTTGCCGTTGGTTCCGGTGGATGTCTGCCGGATATTGACCGGCACCAGTTCGAAGTTGTGCGACTGCCCTTGAAAATTGAAGGTGACTTGCAGTACTGACCACGCCTGCGCTGTGGCGGTGGCCGAGACAATTTGCCCCGGATTGGCAATTGGCGATGGGGGAAGGATGGGCTGAATGTTGCCAATATTGGTAACTGCCAGCAACAGTTCTTGCACCGGCTGCCTGGATTCGTCTTCAAACAGCAGAATTTCTGATTTTAAGAGTGCGCCGGTTTCTTCATCTACCCAGAGTGTGCCCCGCAGTTTTGAGGTGTCGCCGGCGGGGGCATTACCTGTGCCTTCGGCCAGTTGCGTCACGACATCCTGCAACTTGTACCGGATAGCGAACCTGGCCTGAATCGTTTCACGCCCTGTTTCAACAGGAATTACGCCAAACTGTTCCAGCCATTGGTGCGGATTGTTAATTTGTGGGGCACTCCGATAGGTGCCGGCCTGGTCTGTGGCCGTATCGACCCAGCCGTTGTAGTGGGGGCTAAAGGCATAGTTATGGCCGCCTACCTGATAGATTTCGTGTAGTTGGCCATCCGGCGTTTGGGTTGTAGTGTGATGATTTCCCTTGACGTCGTGTTCGCTGATTACCACTACTGTCGAGGCAATATCGGTTCCGTTTTTGGTGATGTGGTGGCTTTCCAGCCGGTATCCCGGCAGCTTGTCCAGCCGCTTGTAAGCCGAAAGAACCGTGAGGTCACCCTGGTTGACAATGGCAACGCTGGTGGCTAACGCCCGTCCGTCCCGGCTTAATTCTGCCAGCCGGTTGGCCGGCGCACAGGCCAGCAACAGCAGGGCCATCCCTGCCGTAATCAATTGAAAAAACTGCGCGGGCGTACCTGATTTCATACCCTGACTATCTTTACATTTAAACAACTGCCCAAATTTTACCCCCGCACGCAGCAAAGCACAAAAAAGCCAAATTGGTGCGTCTTTGTCTGCCGGGTCAGTGATACGTGATACGTGATGCGTGATACGTGTTCCAGGAGTCACGCATCACGCATTACGTAATACGTATTTGGTGGGGAAAACGTTGTTTAGCGGCTGCGAGTAACATCTACCCGGTCGCAGTAGTCGTAAACCGGGCATTTGCTGCACCACGGCGAGGTCGGCGCGCAGAGATTTTGCCCCATACTGACCAACAACCCGTTGTATTCCATCCAATATTGTTGCGGTAATTTTTCCCGCAGGGCGAACTCGGTTTTTTCCGGCGTTTTGGTTTGTAAATAACCCCACCGGTTTGAGATGCGGTGCACGTGAATATCAACGCAGATGCCCGGTTTGTTGTAGCCTACGGTCACCACCAGATTGGCCGTTTTCCGGCCAACGCCCGGCAAAGTCAGTAACTCATCAAGGTCATCGGGCACTTGGCCCCCGTACTGGGCCAGCAGAATTTGGGAAACCTCCAGAATGCTTTTGGCTTTGTTTCGATAAAAGCCGACCGGGTAAATGGTTTGCTCAATTTTTTCGGCGGTGTGGGTGACCATTTCCTGCGGCGAGTTGGCAAGCTCAAATAATCTGGGCGCCACCTGAGCCGTGAGCGTATCTTTGGTGCGCAGGCTGAGGATGGTGGCAATGAGAATTTGATACGGCCCCCACTCATTGCGCCCCTTGTTATCAATCAGCGCGGGCGGCCATTCTTTTGCACTTTCGCGCAAAATTATGATGACTTGATGAATGTTGTCGTTGTGTACCATTTTAGATTCCATTTTGGAGAGTTGCAGGTTGCAGGCAGTAAATTACAAGTTACAAGTTGCAGGGTCACATATTCGTAATTTCGTCGTCTCTCTGTGTTACAAATTTGTGTAGTGGTCAATAAGATGTTGAACATTTTTACCGTACGCAAGCCGCAAAGATTTTAATGCTTTTCTTAGCGTTTCTGGCGGCTTTGCGTGAAAATTTCAAAATCCTAATTTATTAGACATGCTCTTGACCATTACAGTTTTACACAAATTTTGGCGCAAACAACGTG
>CAYWSS010000860.1:0-2329 GCA_964460505.1 uncultured Caldilineaceae bacterium
CCGGTTCCTGCGGCGTACCCGGCCGCCATGGCGATCAGCGGCTGGGGACAGGTGCGCATCTGGCGCTGAAAATCGAGAACGTTGAGACGGGCGATGCCCGCTTCATCATGGTAGCCGGAGTCGCCTCGAACACTCTGGTCGCCGCCGGCGCAAAACGCTGCCTCACCGGTCCCGATATTCTGGACCCTGCCCTGTTACGCCCGGGTCGTTTTGACCGGAGAGTGGTGCTCGACCGGCCAGATTGGCAGGGGCGACAGAAGATCCTCACGGTTCATTCCCGGGGGAAACCCATGGCTGCTGATGTTGATTTTGGACCGCTGGCCAAAACCACCATCGGCTTTTCCGGGGCAGACCTGGAGAACGTGGTCAACGAAGGGGCCATTCTTGCCGCCCGCCGCAACCAGAAGCAAATTAATATGGTGGATCTGGAAGAAGCCATTGAAAAGGTGCGGCTGGGGCCAGAGCGACGCAGCCGGGTGATCACCGATGAAGAGAAAGAAATTGTAGCCTATCATGAGGCCGGCCATGCCTTGATTGCGTACATGATTGCCGAAGCCGACCCGGTGCATAAAGTCAGCATTGTGGCCAGGGGAGGAGCCGGCGGATTTACCTTATTCCTGCCGGAAGATGACGCTACTCTGGTTAGCGAGGCTGAATTTGAGGCCCGATTGGCAGTTGGCCTGGGTGGCCGGGCGGCTGAAGAGGTAGTTTTTCCTGATGTAACTACGGGGGCCAGCGGCGATCTGGAACACATTACCCGTATGGCGCGGGCAATGGTTACACAGTTTGGAATGAGTGATAAACTTGGGCCAGTAACTTTTGGCGACAAGGAAGAACTTATTTTTCTGGGCCGTCAATTGAGCGAGCAACGGAATTACAGTGAGGAAGTGGCCGAACAGATTGATTTTGAAGTGCGTCGTTTGGTAGACCATGCCCATCAGCGTGCCCTGCAAATTCTCAAAGACAACCGCGAGATGCTTGACTTAATTGCGGTGCGACTCATGGAAGATGAAACGCTTGACGCCAGGGAATTTGCCGCTTTATTTGAAGAAGATACCAGCGTTGATGAAGTAACGCATGGTGGTGGGAGCACCCAAATTAAAGAAAATCACGCCTCTTCCGAGGAGGACTCAGAAGATTCGCCGCCGCGGGTTATTCCGCCTTCCACGGCTCCATTGCCTGCATAGTACAACCAACCAGGTTAACAAAAAGCGACATCGATTTTAATTCGGTGTCGCTTTTTTTTGTCTGGGTCTGGTGTTTTTAAGGTGGGTTTAATCTCGAAAATCGAACTGATTGGTGGATGAAAGGAGTTTGTCTTACCCTGCTCTTGCCATACTCGGCATTAGTGACACTAGCTCCGATTCCCTCGAAACGCGCTCACACATGAATCGATCCAAGGTTAGCAGGAGTATCATGAGATCACTGTGCCAGTAGTATCTACAGAGCTAATCTCACGGCCTTCCCACCCAAGACGATACAGTCCGTGATATAAACCCTGTTCCAGTGCTACCGGTCGGCCGGACGGGTCAAAGGTAACCCGAGTACGCATCAGGACGGCGCTGTAGGCCGGGATTTTGAGCAACTTGGCAGATTCCGGGTTTAAGTTTACTGCCCTAAAGGTTTCATTGGCCCGCACCAGTTTTATGCCATGCACCTTTTCCAAAACGTGGTACATGGATTGGGTGGGACCGGTTTCTGAAAAATCGGATGCGTTCAAGTTTGGGGCAACCTCAACAGGAATATGTGATATCCACTCGCCGACAGGCTCATCATCAATGTACCGCACCCGTTGAATGTGATAAACCTGCGCTGAATCAGTGAGGCTTAAGTTTGAGATGTCATCCTGATCCGCAGGCTGGATTTCAAAACTTATGAGTTGCGCGCTTGGCTTCAGCCCTTTTCCGGTAGACTCTTCGGTGAAGCTTTTTAGCGTACGCAAATCTTCTTCAAATAGCCGAGGAAGCACGACCGTGCCCTGCGAGCGACGGCGGTCAACAAGGCCATCGGTGGTTAGCTTGGCAATTGCCTGTCGAATAGGAGTGCGACTTAGCCCAAAAAACTCCTGGAGTTCATGCTCGGTGGGCAATGTTTCATGGGGAGCGAAAAGGCCGCTCTCTATGCCCTGGCGCAAAAACACCTCCAATTGATGGTGCAAAGGAATGGGGCTGCTTTTATCAAAGAAGGCTCTCAGCGATCCACCGTTTCATATGGCGTTCAATTATACGATATACCGTCAACGGCCTTTTTACCGGACACAGATGCACACAGATTTTAATCATTTATCCGTGTGCATCTGTATCCTGCTATTTGAAGCTATCAAAAGTTA
>CAYWSS010000861.1:0-2313 GCA_964460505.1 uncultured Caldilineaceae bacterium
TAAGTTATCGACTCAACGCGGAATTGAGGGGTAAATGCAATGAGTAGGTCGGGTTGAGGCACGAAACCCGGCAATTTTGGGCCGATTATGTTGGGTTTTATTCTTCAACCCAACCTACCCCTTAAATCCACGTTGAGACAAATCATCTAAAGCCGTAACTATTTTTTTGTACTGCAAGTTTTTTACCAGGTGGCGCAACCGCCGGCCCAGTTTTGGGTTATCATCGCTAATCATCCCGGCGGCTTTAAGGCAGCGCTGCTCATCCAGCAACACCGCGGCCTCGTGCAAAGCCTCTAGCAAAGCCGGAGGCAGATTCTTTAGCTGGGCCACATCCACCATATCCAACCCATCCTCCCCGGCAGCCACGGGCGGCGGCTGGTTAGCGGCGTACAGGAAGCGCGCGCCCAGATGTTTCTCCAGAGCTTCAAATATCTCGGTGTCCCGGTAGGGTTTTCGGATAAAATCATCACAGCCTGCCTCCAAAATCTCGCGCCGTTCTTCTTCCAGAGCATGGGCCGTAAGAGCCACTATCTTGGTGTCGGCGCCGGCCTCGCTTTGCTTGATGCGCCGGGTGGCCTCTTGCCCGTTCATTACCGGCATGCGGATATCCATCCAGATCAGGTCAGGATGCCACTGTTCAAATTGTTCCACCGCCGCCTGCCCATTAACCGCTTCGCGCAGGTCAAAGCCCAGCGGTTCGAGCAGCCGGCGCAGAAGCAAACGATTCTCCAGCCTGTCTTCAGCAATAAGCAAACGGTAGCGCTGTTGCCCCTCTGCCAACCCGGTAACGCGGCCGCGCCGCAGCCCGGTGGCAGTCTCGCCGGACAAGGCGGGCGTTCCCACCGGGGTCTCAAAGTAAAATAGAGAGCCTGGTCCCGGTTTACTGGTCAGGCCAATCTGGCCGCCCATCAGTTCAACAAATTGCTTGCTTATGGTCAGGCCCAGCCCGGTGCCGGATTCCTCAGGCGGCTGGTTGCCAATTTGCTCAAAGGGCGAGAAGACAGTCTCCCAATTCTCCCGGCTAATACCAATGCCGGTATCCTCCACCTCAAAACGCAGGCGGGCCACCTGCGGCGATTCCCGCTTTGCCACCTTGACTCGCAGGGATACCTGGCCGCTTTGGGTATACTTGGTGGCATTTGCAATAAGGTTGATTAGCACCTGGCGCAACTTGCCCGCGTCAACGGTAATATTCCGGGGGAGGTCCGGGGCCGGTTCTATAGCAAAGCTCAACCCTTTCTCCCTTACCGGCACAGACATTAATGATTCGATTTCATGCAGAAACCGGTGCAAATTGAGACTGGTATCCTCCCGCGCCACATGGCCGGCCTCAATTTTAGAGATGTCCAGCACGTTGTTAATTAGGTTCAGCAGGTGTTCGCCGCTGTTGGAGATGATGTTCAAACTTTCTATTTGTTCTGCGGTGGCATTTGGGCTGTTTCTCATTAAATTAGAGAAGCCGAGGATGGCATTGAGCGGCGTGCGCAGTTCATGGCTCATGTTAGCCAGAAATATACTTTTGGCCCGGTTGGCCGCTTCGGCCTCATCCCTGGCCCGGCGCAAAGCCTCCGAATGCAGGGTGACGTTTTGCACCATGGGTCTAAAAATTAACTGCACTTCCAGAGCAAGCAGAATCAGGGCCGTTAGCCAAACAATCGTTTCTATCATCGAGATCCGGGCTACGGCCGCTTCGCCCTCTAGCTGGTACTGCCTCACCAGCCTATCCAGTGAAACCAATAACTCGCCCGGCCCGATTTTTAGAATTTCTGCCGGCACGGGGTGATTTTGCGAATAGGCCGGCTCCTCCAGGTCAATCAATGTTCTGGCATTTTTAAGATAGTTTCTAACGTTTAGATCAACATTGTACGGCGGCTCGAAATATTGGCTGCGCACCACACCAGACATGGTATCCGGCAAGCCCAATGCTTCCGAACCCTTTGTCAAGCCGTTGTGAGAAAACTCCATCAAATCAACCGCGGCTGCCAGATCCTGCCGGTATTGCCGGCGCTTCTCCGGGAGTTCAGCCGACATCAACGCCTGGGAGAAAAGGGCAATCCTTTGGGAAAGCATGCGCTGGCGGCCGCTAACATTAACAATAGCCGCCGTGCTTTCTTGCTCGGCAATGGTTACTCTAAGAGAAATATAAGACGCCGTGACCAGCGTGGCAATAAGCGCCAGGGCCAGGCCATAGCGAAGCGTTAACCCCTTTGAAATATCTTCGGTTTTATCTGACATTTTCCATGCACCTACCGGCCTTTTGCAATCGCTTGTAGCCGTTCGTAGTCAGCCACGCAGCGTTTGTAGTGAGCCACG
>CAYWSS010000862.1:0-2312 GCA_964460505.1 uncultured Caldilineaceae bacterium
AGCGAAAAGTGTAAACCTATCTCTTGCCTCACTTCAGGCCAAATGAAACGATGCCGCAATTTTTGTGGGATATACACAGCTTCCAGAAAGGTTTGTCGGGTAACGAAGCGTATCTTCTTAATTTGTCGGAGACCGGCCACAACACCGGGTTTGCTGAACCTGTACCGGTCAGGAGATCGGCCCCGGCGTCGCCTCAGGTTATTATAGTGCCCTTTAGATATTGAGAAGATACCTCCATCCGTAACCGTTCACACCCCCTGCCGGATATGGCGCTAAGTATGTCATTCCCGCACGTTTTTAGCGGGAATCCACAGGCTATGCGGATGGATTCCCGCTTACTACATGCGGGAATGGCATAGGGGGCTGAACGGTTACCTCCATCCTTCATCCTTCCCTCCCCTACCCCTGCGTTACGGGCAAGGCCACCTGAAAAATGGAACCCTCATTTTTGGCACTTTCAACCCACACCCGACCTTGATGCATCTCAACCAACTCTTTTACTACGGTCAGTCCCATGCCCATGCCCCCCGATTCCAGCACGCCTTGAATTTGATAAAACGGCTCAAAAATACGCGTCGCTTCGATTCTGGGGATACCCACGCCGTTGTCGGTAATCATCAGAATCAGTTCGGGGGTGAGGGTATTACCGGCGCGTTTGTTTTGTTCCCAGGCCCGCAGGGTTACATACCCGCCGGGTGGCGTAAATTGGCAGGCATTCTCCAGCAAATTGCTCAAAACTCTGCGCAGATGAATTCGGTCTGCAGAAATATGCGGTAATTCCGCTCGGATATCTTTGGTTAAGGTAATTTCGTGCAGTTCGGCAAACGGGGTAATTTCTTCAACCACCCGGTCAATGACATCTGACACATCAACATCTTCAAAATGAGGCAGCACCTTATTTCTTTGCTGCGCCCCAATTTGAATAGCGTTGTCCAGCACGGCCACCATTCTATCAACCCCGCTGTGGATAATACGCTGTACGTGCAACTGCTCCGTCGTGTAGTTTTCAATCACCCCCTGAAGGATCAACTCCGAATAGCCTTTGATGGTTGTCAGTGGGGCGCGCAGTTCACGCGACAGGGCGGTGATAAAATTGTTGCGGGCCTGGTCTGCCTTTACTTTGTGCGTTACATCTTTAAAGACGGCAATAATGCCCATCCACTCTCTGTCTTCGTTTCGCCACGGCACAAGCTGCCCCTGAATGGCCTTTTTACTATCCTGGGTAAAGGTGGGCAAAGGCTCGTTTCTGCGGGAAAAAGAGGCAGCCAAACTTTCAATCGATTCTCCGGAATCGATTTTCCCGTAAATCAGGCTGATAGAGCGGCCGAGCAATTCATCGCGCGTTCTGCCCAGGATACGCTCGGCGGCCCTGTTTACAAATTGCACCATCCCCGCCACATCGCTAACCACAACGCCTTCCAGTATTGCTTCTAAAATAAACACGGGGTCTACGGTGTTCCAATCCAGCGCAATTTCAGGCGGTTGACGGGACATGATGGGTTCCGGCCAGGGGGGCATAACATGGGTTTCTACGGCATAGCCGTCGCCTTCAGACGCCGCGGTGACAATAGCTTCGGCTTCCCGCACAACATCCGGCTTTGGCTCTGGCTCCGGTATCGAAGCCGTTCCCGGCGCTGTATCAAAAATGGGAGCTGCCGCCGGTACCGTTTCAGGTTCCCGGTAGCGATAGTGTCGATAGGAGTCTACCATAGCCGCCATTTGCGCGCCCAAATTTCTACACAGCGCCTGGTCAATCTCTTTAAATGGATGATGGGTGACGGGATTACCCAACAACAGCACTCCCACCGGCTGCCCCTGCACGCTGAGCGGCTGGATAAGGGTGGGGCCAATGCGGTTTTCAAACCAAAGGGCGTAAAAAGGGGTCAACTCAGTGCGGTCGTACCGAGGTGATAACAAGAGTTGCGTTTGCTGTTTTACCGCAGCTTCCAGCGGCGAATAATTGGCTACGGCAAAGGTGCGTTCGTACCGTCCGGTGAGTTCAACCGGCCTTTCCGGGCTATAAATTGTGGTCAAATGAAATTGCGCAGGTTCATTTTTGTCCAAAATAAAAATGGCCGCCTGGTCCGCACTGGACACATGAGCCAGACTGCGCGCCAGGTGCGGCATCGATTGGTCTACGCTGGGGATGGCACTAATAATCTGGCTGACATCCAGCAATCGCTGCCGTTCGCGGCTAATATGGATGGCTTCCCGGGTTTTGGCTTCTGACCTGGCCTGTTTGCGGCGATAAATCAGCATGCCATCCCAATAAATGTCCGCTATTAAAAAGGAAAAGGACAGCAACTTGCACA
>CAYWSS010000863.1:0-2307 GCA_964460505.1 uncultured Caldilineaceae bacterium
TTAAGTCCTCCCCCCTCCTGAGGGGGGAGTTAGAGGGGGGTAAGTAGTTACTAAAGATTTAGAAAAAAGTATTCGATAAATTCGCCTATTCGCGCCATTCGCGATAAGAATTTTGGCAATACCGCAAAAGTTATCAGGTAAATTAAAGTGACCGGCCGGCAATTCCCGGCTTGACAATTATTGCCGGCATTTCAGAGCAGAATTTTCGGAATGATAGAATTTTAATTCGCCGCAGGTTCTGTAAATTCTGCTCTGACACCGACAAAAATCAGTCCGGCTAAGTGGTTATCGGCGGCACAGTTTCCAAAACGGAAATTGCTGTAGCCTGCCGAGTTTTGCGGAACTGCCTTTTTAGCTTCTGTGGTGGGTATAAGCCTTATGGCGCAGATACAAAAATGGGGATGCACTGCGCAGCGCAGTGCATCCCCATTGGTACGCAAATTTTTGATACTTGTTTACCTCCCTTCCTCAAGGTACAACGTTTCAACTATCGCCGGAATAATTTCGTGCAGATCGCCAATGACGGCGTAATCGGCTTTAGAAATGATGGGCGCTTCGGGGTCTGTGTTGACCACCAACATATGCCTGGCTCCTTTGCAGCCCACCATATGTTGAATGGCCCCACTAATGCCGCACGCAATGTAGAGGTCGGGGGCAATCCGGGTGCCGGTCTGCCCCACCTGATCGGCGTGAGGCCGCCAACCCTCGTTGGTCACCGCCCGCGAGCAGCCAACTGCGCCGTCTAACAGCGTAGCCAATTCATCCAGACTTTCAAAGCCTTTGCTGCTGCCCACACCACGCCCGCCGCCAACAACAACGCGAGCATCTACCAGCGTTACCTGATCGCCGGTTGTTTCAACACGCTCCACCACCTGCACCCTGAAATCCTTTTCGGTCAGGGTGGGCGTCACCGTGTTTAGCACCGGCGCTCCGGCAACGGGGGACTCTTTGGCGACAATGGTGTGCGGGGCCACCGTAAGCAGGGCCGGTTTTCCATGTAACCGGGCTTCCTCCAGCAGGCTGCCGCCCCACCGCAGCCGAGTTACCAGATAGGGATCTCCGGGCTGAACCTTGATGCAGTTGGTGGCCAGCGGCAGGCTGGTTTTGGCTGCCACGTGAGCCATCACCTCGTTGCCCCGCTCGGTGCCGGCGACCAGCGCGGCCTGCGGCGACTCAGCTTCGATCAGGTGAATTACGCCTTGCGCCCAAGCCTCCGGAGCGTAATCATCCAGTTGGCCGTGCTGCACCAGATGAATGCGGGTAACACCGTAGCGCGGCAACTGCCCGGCCAGGCCGTGACCGGATTTACCAATTAAAATAGCTTCCAGTGGAAGATTTTGTTCGTTGGCCAGATTTCGAGCCAGAGTGAGCATTTCTAAAGAAAGTTCGTTTAGCGCGCCACGGTCGTGTTCAATCAGGGCAAGTATCATGGTTAAACCACCCCCAATTCTTTGAGAATCTCAACAACTTTTGGCACTGCCGCTGCCCCTTCGCCCAATATTTGAGCCTGGCTATCGCTTTCTTTGGGATTTTTGAGGATTACCTTTTCCAGCCCCCCCCCGTCTTGCTGTTGCGGCTCGCTCTGGTCAATGGGTTTTCGTTTGGCTTTTAACCGGCCCGGCAGCGACGGATAGCGGGGCAGGTTAATCCCCTCTTTTACGGTAAAAACGGCGGGCAGCGCTACCCGGTACACTTCCCAGCCCCCCGATACTTCCCGTTTGGCGGTGGCCGTCCCATTCACTATTTCGAGCGATTTGATGCCGGTCACCACCGGCAAGTCAAGGGCGTGCGCCACCCGGATGCCCACCTGAACCCCGCCGGAATCGGCGGACTCGCTGCCAAAGAGCAGCACCTCAAAATTTTCACCCTGACTTTGTTGGGCCTGAATCGACTCAACAATGGCCTGAGCCGTGGCCGCCGGTTCCCAATCGCCGCCGTCGGTTTGCAGCAGCACTGCCCGGTCGATGCCCTGCGACATGGCGTAGCGAAGCTGCTCGGTGGCAGCCTTTGGGCCAAGGGTAAGCACGGTGGTGCTGCCGCCGTGCTGCCGGGCCAGACGAATGGCTTCTTCTACCGCGCACTCTTCGTGCGGGCTGACGGTAAAGCCCAGATTGCGCGTGTCAATCTTCTGTCCATCTGCGGTCAGCGTAATTTTTGCCCCGGTAGAGGGGACGCGTTTTATGCAGGCAAGTATGTTCATGGGTTGTCACCTTTGATTAAGTGATGCGTGGCCGGATTACGTATTGTTTTCGCTTAGTGCTAAGTCAAGTTCTAATTGACGGGTGTAGCATTTGGGCCTTGTGCCCT
>CAYWSS010000864.1:0-2301 GCA_964460505.1 uncultured Caldilineaceae bacterium
CTTAGGTGGCTCGGTCGGAGACCGGCCACAGCACCGGGTTTACTGAACCTGTACGTTCAAGGTGCTGTTCGCCTTGAACTTCAACAAGCGTGTGGTATACATTTGCCCGGCTGATGTCGAGGTAGGTCGCCATCCCCCACCAGACGATCATGTTTCTGAAGTGAACCGGTAAGTTTCCTCTCTCATTTTTACATCGCCATCTTTAATTTTCTCAATTCATCCCGGGCCGTTTTGTTGCCGGGATCTAACGCCAGAACACGTTGCAGGCAGATGCGCTTTTCCGTTTTTTGTTGAGCCATCAATCCCTTGCCCAGCCAGGCTTCTACATTGGCCGGGTCAAGCTCAATGGCCCGGCTGAACAGCTCGTATGCCCGTTGGGCGTCTCCCTGTTCAAACATATGCGTGCCTTGTTCGGCCAGCAGCGCGGCAGAGCGCAGTGTGGAATGTGTGGCTTTTGGCATTTTTCGGGATGGTGACTGAACCAATGTATCATCCGGGGTAGATTTCCAGCGGGTACTGAAGATTACCAGCCCAATCAACACAATCAACAGCGCCAGCACGCCAACTCCGGCTATCCATTGCCACACTCGCATGTTCACCGTAGCAGGTGCAGCAGGGGTGGCAGGTGCAGAAACAGGCTCCAGGTTGCCATTGAGATACAAATCCTGAAATGTAGCCGGAATCGCTGTTAGCTCCGATGACACCAGTTGAGCGCTATCTACCTGCACCGGGTAGGGGCCATCGCCCGTAATTTCAAAAACTACGGTTGCCAGCACCCCCGCCCCGCTGATGGGCGGGGCCGGTTTTAGCAGGGTAAAGGCAAAACCAATCTTGCCGGTATCGGGATTGGCTGCATTGGTAACTACAAAACGATCATCCGAAGCAATTAATGGGCCGGGACTGATTTGAATCCCTTCCAGCCGGCGGTTATCGTCGCGCACGGCCAGGCGGGTGGGGTCGTAACGAAGCTGAACATCGGCCCCGTACAGGTCTGCCAGGTCCGTTAAATAGATATTTACCACCAGTAGTTTTTCGTCCTGAATGGGCACGTTTTGCAGTTGGATTTGAGTTTCGCCGGCTTGCGCATCGGCTTGAGCCTGCAATATCTGTGGCGGCACAGACAGGGTGACGAGCAGTATCCACAAGCTCAGAAAAATTCTGATTGACCAGGCCATATCGCTCCTCAAAATGAAAATTGATTGGCGTGATGCGTATTTCGTGTTGCGTATTTTGTATTTTGTATCGCGTAACCCTTAACGCGGAGCATAATACGCAATACGCAGTAATTGTCACGCATCACGAGTTCTACTGCCAGGCCGTGAGCGGCCCTGCCAGGCCGTAGTTGCCTGCGGCCAGAACCAGGTCCAGAATATCCACCCGGCCATCTCCATTGAGATCACCCAGGTTATCCGCTGTGCCGTATTTCTGGGCAATGTAGGCCAGATCAAAGATGTCGATTTTTTGATCGCTGTTTATGTCCCCGGCCGGCAAGGTGAGCGAGCCAAGACTGGTGGTGTGTTGTTCTGATTCTATGCTGACGGGCAGGCCGGCCTGCGCCGAAAGATAGCCGGGGTACTCAAAGTTGAGCGGCCCGCTGCCGGCAATAGAGAAAGAACCATCGGCCTGGGTTTGCGTTTGCTGCCCGCCGGCGTTGGTCACGGTCACGCCGCTGTGATCGGTTCGTCCCTGCAATGTCAGTACGCCGGAGGCGCTGCTGCAATTGCTGGTTATTTCTACAATGCCGTCTTCCGGATTGTGGTCGATGGCCCCCCCCACGGTGCTGGCCAGAATTACATTTTCCAGTAAAACCGCGCTGATACCGCTGTTTTGCGGCTGCCAGTCGATGGCGATCAAGCCGCTGTTGCCGTCAATCTGGTCGCTGCCCAGCAGCGTGGCGGCAAACATCACCCGCCCGTTTGTGGTGTCCACTATATTTTGAGCAATAAAGCCCGTGGAGAAAACGCCGTCAACCCGAACCTGCGTGCCTTCCCGGCCGGCGTCGGCGTCGATAACCTGAATGATGTTGGGGTCGTAAGCAACCTCAAGCTGAACCGCGGCCAGATTTTCTACGTTTTCTACGTTGATGGCTACAGTGCCTTGCAGGTTGCAAATGGGAATGATCAGGTTGCCGGGTTCAACTTTTACCACGCTGTCCTCCGGCGCTGTCATGGTCGCGTCTGACGTGAACGTCCCCTTGAAGACCACCTCTGTGACGTGCGGCAATTGCTGCACGCTGGGAAGGTGAGGCTGTCTGCGTCCTGATTCGTCGACCCAGCCTGGGGAGACACCGACGGCCATTGC
>CAYWSS010000865.1:0-2300 GCA_964460505.1 uncultured Caldilineaceae bacterium
ACTCTGTTGGGATACCCGCCCTTACCATAGTCCGACCAGTCACTTCTTTCAACCTTATTCTGTTGTTAAACTCGGCCTTTCTGCCGAGACGTTAGCGTTTACTCAGTGCTACAAATTACGCCTTTTGAACTTGAAATTGTAAACCTATCTTTCGCCCAGAATATGGGGGATTGGGCGATGCCGATTTTTAAGGTTTGTCTGCTTGACAAACCTTTTTTACTCTGCTATTATATCGATGAACTTCGATATGTTTAATGAAGGTGATTGATGACTAACGTAGATATGGTTGCTTTTTGCAAGGCGCTGGGCGATGAAACCCGCCAGCGTATCCTAAAAATATTGCAGGACGACGGCGAGAAATGTGTCAGTGACCTCGTTGACAGATTTAACGTGTCGCAGCCTACCATTTCGCATCACCTTAATTTTTTAAGACAGGCGAACCTGGTTACCAGCCGGCGCGAGGGTAAACAAATTTTTTACCGGGCCAACCAGGACAACATTACCGAATGTTGCGGTATTTTATTCACCAAATTCGCGCCGGTAGAGTTTGATCTCTCTGAATTTGAAGAACCAACCCAGGAAGTTCAGACGGCTAATTCTACGTGATTTACGATTTACGATTGAAATCAGTGCCGGAGCTAATCGTAAATCGGCAATCGTAAATCCAAAATCGTTTGCCGTCTGTTTTTTTAACATATCATATAGATATATTTATATATATATTTCAAAAAAGGAGAAACACATGAGTACAGATGCAAAAAATCTCAAAGAGCAGGTTAAAGAACGATACGGGGCTATTGCCGGTCAATATATCAACCCTCAGGAAACTGCGCCGGTTGAAATGTTTGACAGCCGCCCCCAAGCCAACGCCGGGTGCTGCGGCCCCGTCCCGGTTACTGATGAGCGCCAACTGGTGCAGGTTGCAGACGGCGTGAGCTGCTGCGCTTCGGGCGAGGCCAAGGCGACGTCGCTGGCTGATGCGCTCTACGAAAAATCCACCCTGGCTGATTTGCCGGACACAGTGATCGGCGTTTCTTTGGGCTGCGGTAACCCAACCGCCATCGCCAATCTCAAGCCGGGCGAAACTGCGCTTGACCTCGGCTCCGGCGGCGGCATCGACTGTTTTCTGGCAGCCAAAGCGGTGGGGCCAACCGGCCACGTGATTGGCGTGGATATGACCGATAACATGCTCGAAATAGCCAATGCAAACAAAGCCAAAATGGGTGTGACCAATGTGGAGTTCCGCAAAGGGGAAATTGAAAACTTGCCGGTGGAGAGCAACAGCGTGGACGTGATCATTTCTAATTGCGTCATCAACCTTTCGCCGGATAAGGATGCGGTTTTCAGAGAAGCGGTTCGGGTGCTGAAACCGGGCGGGCGTTTCACCGTGTCGGATATGGTCACAGAAGGTGAATTCCCGGCGCAGTTGCAAGCTAATATCAACGCCTGGGCCGGATGTGTAACCGGTGCGCTTGACCAGCGGGTCTACCTGGAGAAGATGAGACAGGCCGGCTTTAGCAATGTTGAGGTTGAATCCCGCGTTTCTTACGGCATCGAAAAGCTGGATTTGCTGGACGAGGCCAACCGCGAAGCCATCACCAAAGATGTCAACCTGGAGTCGATTCCCGACGATGTGCGTCTCTACAGCGCCCGGATTGTGGCGCGGAAGTAGGCACTTTGGCAATTGGGGCCTGGATTGGTTCAATCCCAATGTCATTAAGTTAAGGGCGTAGCATATTGTCGTTGCCGGTTGCGGTGAAATCTGGCTGACCCACATGGATGGCGGACAGCTTCAATCTACCATGATCTACGAGGAAGACGCCGACACGGTCGACGGCCCGGAAGTAGCGTCAGCCGGCAGCGCAACTTACGTAATCTGGTACGGCGACAACGAGGAGATAAATTTTATAACAAGCAGCGATAACTGGGACACGGTGCGCCAGATAGCAAGCAGTTCTTCATCCAGTCTGGATATGGCCGCCGGCGGCAAGGGGCGGCTGACCATTCTTTTGCACAAAAACGGCTTTGTCTACCTTGCCGAAAGCGAAGACGGCGGGAATAATTGGCGCGAAACAGC
The DNA here is from genome assembly GCA_964460505.1 of uncultured Caldilineaceae bacterium. Taxonomy (GTDB): domain Bacteria; phylum Chloroflexota; class Anaerolineae; order 4572-78; family J111; genus J095. The sequence continues at coordinate 2,078 of CAYWSS010000865.1, forward strand.
CCTGGGCGTGAGTGAGGCGGAATACGGCGACGAGCGAGAGTATTTGCGCGTTTTTATTTCCCAACTCCGCCGAAAAATCGAGGATAACCCCTATAACCCTTATCTTATGTTAACATAACTGTCCAATTTTGCACGATTACGTTTTAAACCCCATGCACAACTACTGCTTGCGCTTAAGCGCGGCAAGAAACAGACACATTAAAGATGGGGCGGCGTTTGCTTA
>CAYWSS010000866.1:0-2298 GCA_964460505.1 uncultured Caldilineaceae bacterium
GGCGCGGTCAAGAGACCGGGCCGAGCGCGATTTTGACGGGTTCACTGAATTTGTATACTCAACCAGCAACCGGAGCCGCCGATGGCGCGGGGCTTCACACGCTCCAGATGTAAATGGCTCGTAGTTAGCCACGTAGCCTTGCGGAGTGGCGTTAGACGACCAAAGGTCCACTGCGTTGTGTATCTGACTACAAACATTTTATACGAGGAGATTAAATCATGACAGAAACAATTATCAGCTCAAAAACAAAAACCGTAATTATTAGCCCGGACCGCCCCTTTACCATTATCGGCGAACGAATCAACCCGACCGGCCGCAAAAAGTTAGCTCAGGAAATGGCCGAGGGCGATTTCAGTCGCGTTGAGGCGGATGCCCTGGCTCAGGTTGCCGCCGGCGCTCACATGCTTGACGTCAACGCCGGCATTCCCCTCATTGACGAGCCGGAAGTGCTGGCCCAGGCCATCAAGCTGGTGCAGTCGATGACCGATGTCCCCATTTCCATCGATTCTTCGGTGGTGGCGGCCCTGCAACGCGGGCTGGAAGTGTACGAGGGCAAAGCGCTGGTCAACTCCGTAACCGGCGAAGATGAACGGCTGGAGGCTGTGCTGCCCCTGGTAAAGAAACACGGCGCGGCCGTAATTGCCATCTCTAACGACGAAACCGGCATCTCCCACGACCCCGACGCGCGTTTTGCCGTGGCCAAAAAAATCATTGAGCGGGCGATGGACTACGGTATCCCCAAGGAAGATGTTATCGTCGACCCCCTGATTCTACCCATTGGTGCGGTCCAAACTTCGGGCCGGCAGGTCTTTGCCCTGTTGCGGAAAATCCGGGAAGAGTTGGGCGTAAACACCACCGGCGGCGCCAGCAACGTATCCTTTGGCCTGCCCAACCGGCGGGCAATCAACGCCCATTTCCTGTCGATGGCCATTGCCCACGGGCTTAACTCGGCCATCACCAATCCGCTTGTTGAAACCAACAGACACGCAATTCTGGCCGCCGATATGCTGGCCGGCCACGATGAACATTGCATGAGCTGGATTATGGCCAATCGCAAACCCGCCGGAGATGACGCCGGCAAATCTCCCCGGCGACGACGCTCCCGGGCCGAAGCCGTTCTAATAAGTTAGATGAGTTGAGTGAGTTTGGTGAGTACCCTCTCTACAGGGCTGTTCAGTTCTACGGTTATGTCATTGCGAGGCGTATTTTGCCGAAGCAATCCCCACGTTGCAGGCCGGAGATTGCTTCATCCGTTTCGCTTTCTCGCAATGATATGGGCAGAATTTTTAGAACTGAACAGCCCTGACCCTCTCTACCTTCATACGCATCAAGCTTATAATCAGAGTAACCCGGATACAATGGTTCAAATTCTGCTTAACCCCTGAATGAAATTGTGAACTATGAATTATTAACAAAATGCCCCTTTGAGTCCTCAATTTACGAGGGTAGCTTTGCTAAAAAATTTTGGTGGCAAAACCCTGCCCCAAAAATGGCCTGGAAGTCTGTTCAAAATAACTCATTCAACCCATTCAACTCACCTAACTTAAAAAGGATTTATATGACTGATACAACTTCAGCTAATGCCGCCAAAATAACCATTGAATTTCAACCACACAACAAAATAACCCGGGTTCCGCCCGGAATGACCCTGTTCAACGCCGCCAACTGGATTGGGCTGCCCATTGAAAGCACGTGCGGAGCCAGGGGCACCTGTGGAAAATGCAAGGTTCGTATTTCGCAGGGGCACAACGGCACCACCGCCGCCGACCGAAAAATCTTCGGCAAAGAAGAGTTGGCCGCCGGCTGGCGACTCTCCTGCCGGGCCGAAGTTCGCCAGGATACGGTGTGCGATGTCCCCCGTTTGATGGGCAATCCCAAAGCCGCGCTGATGGGCTTTGGGCGACATGTTATCCTCAACCCCAACGCGCACAAAATTGCGCTCACGCTGAAAAAACCATCGCTGGAAGACCAGCGCAGCGACAAAGCCCGCATTGAAGAGGCGCTGGCCAAAGAAGGGTTCACCGTTACCACCCCGCTGGGTGTGTTGCAAAAACTGCCCAACATCCTGCGCCAATCTCGGTGGCAGGTAACGGCTGTGGTTGTGGGCCAGGAGTTGGTCAGCGTGGAACCCGGCAATACCACCACCCGCAATTTTGGGCTGGCTTTTGACACCGGCACCACCACAGTGGTGGGGATGCTGATGGATTTAACCAGCGGCGCACCCATGGCCGTGCAATCTACCCTCGTAACCGTTCACCCCCCTACCAGAATTATGTCATTCCCGCATGCTTTTAGCGG
>CAYWSS010000867.1:0-2288 GCA_964460505.1 uncultured Caldilineaceae bacterium
GGTCTCCGACCGCGCCACCTAAGCGAGCGCGGTCGGAGACCGGCCACAGCACGATTCTAACGGGTTCACAGCACTTGTACAGTTATTGAGATGATGCTACTTTGGGATGCGCCGGCGTTGAAATTTGTGGAAGGCATGGGTGACCATCCCGGCGCTCCAGGTGAGGGGCGCCTCGGAGGTGTACCAGAAGGTAGAGAGGTAATGTCCGCCGGAGTCGTACACTTCATGCACGGCGCCATCGCGCGCAATGACATAGGCAATGCGCTCTAACAGTGTTTCGGCTTCCTGCATCCGTCCAACGCGGGTGAGGGCGATAATGTGCCAGCCGCCCAGCCATAACCAGGCGGCGCTGGTGTGGTAATGGCCAATGCCGCCCAGCCGGTTTTCGATGGCGATAAATTCAGCGGGGTAGGGGCGATGCGTAACCTGGGTGGGCACCGGATTGGCCATTTCAAAGGCTGCTATCGAATCCAGAATGGCGTGGGATTGCTCCGGCGAGGCCAATCCCCAGGCAACGGCCAGCAGGTTGCCGGAACTGCTCAAAATTTCAAACTGTTGGCTGGTCACGTAGTATCCCAACTCATCCCGCCAAAAATGCTCGTTGATGGCTTGTTTAATCTGGTCTGCTCTGGCGGCAAAATATTCGGCGTCGCCCGGCTGACCGTAGCGGGGCGCGGCTTTGGACAGATCGTGCAGAGCTTTCCAGTAGACCACGTTGGGGTACAGGATTTTTCCCTGGCGGGCCACGCTGTCGGCCCAATCGGCAAAGGGGGCTTGATGCAGCAAGCCGTCAGATTCCAGCGCGTGCCCCTCAATCCAGGAGACGGCTTTTTTTAGCGCCGGCCAGTAGATTTTGGCAAATGAACCATCGTTGGCGTGATTTACGTAATTTAGAAATGCCACGACCAGCAGGGCATTGCCATCCAGCGAGATGGTGTTGTGGGCAGTGGTATATTTGGGTTTTAGCGCCGCCCGCGTAGGCTGCTCCCGGCCAAACAGCGAATGCAGGTAGCGATCCAGCACGCTGGTCGAATGAATTTTAACCGGAAATTGACCCGATGCGTGCTGGTGGGCCAGAAACACCTCCAGTGTTTCCCGCATAGCCTGCAACTGGTTGATGTCGGCCAGGCCAAAGCCGGCAAAACCAAAATCTCGCGCCCACGGCTCCCGAAAATTGCGACGCCCGGCGCACAACACCAGTCGCTCCGCGCCGGTGGACAACTGCCGCTTTTCGATGCCGGACTGCAAATTGGCTTCGGCGATGGCTTGCGCTTTTGCTGCAAGGGTTTGGTACGTTTTCACCGCCGGCGGCAGAGACACCGGTTTCAAGCGCGGCTGCCGAAAAAGTTGCTGCCAGTACATAGCGACTTTAAACAAAAAATAACCGGCCACGCCGGCGATAATCGTCCACAAACCAATAACGCATAATTTTTTCAGCTTGTTCATTATAGAGTTGCTCGGCTCGGTAGAATCCACCAAAGATTCGTGTCTATTCAGGCTGACGGCTAACTCTGCACCGAATTTTGCAAATTTCTCGAATCATTAATAAAAATTCGTGTAATTCGGTGTAAAAAATAAATTGACCTGAACAAATACAAAAGTTCCATCTCTAATGGCTGACGCCAGATGCTCGAATACAAACCAGGCTTTGGCTTTCCGGTGTAAGCTGATTATTGGCGAATATATAGTATTCCAGAAAAGTTTTCGCCCAACGATTTACGTATTACGTATTGCGTAAAGAAGGGGCTAATGCGCAATACGTAATACGTAATTTTTCAAGAGAATCATCTTATCTGCTTTTTTGTTTCCCCGGCAGTATCGGGTTTGCGGAGCGCTTACAATTATTGGTACATCGGGAAATCGGGTACTAATTTATTCCCAATCTTCCACTTCTTGTATGCTGGGGAGTTTATGCCCGTTTTTCACCCATTTGCAGACATCCTGGCAGGTGGAATTTTCATCGGTTTCGAATAACCTCACCTCGTGGGTATAGTTTCCTTTCTTTTTTGGCTTTTTTGCAGAAAATAATAAATACCTATTTTTCAACAGAACAATATAAGCTTTATTCATAATTTCTCCTATTCATCTAACGTCCATTTTTAGCGGCTACCCTACAGAAATCTCAGCAATTCCCGTTTTGGAAACTGGGCCGCCGATAACCACTTAGCCGGCCCGATTTTTGTCGGTGTCAGAGCCGAATTTACAGAACCTGCGGCGAATCAAAATTCTATCATTCCGAAAATTCTGCTCTGAAATGCCGACAATAATTGTCAAACCGGGAATTGCTA
>CAYWSS010000868.1:0-2288 GCA_964460505.1 uncultured Caldilineaceae bacterium
GTCGGTTTTTGTGTGCCGGATCAGAACGTGTTGTCACGCCTTGAGGCTGCCGGGTTTCCCCTGGATCGGGAATCGCAGATGGTGCGCGTAACACCCGACTTGCTAAACGCGGCGCTGGACAAACTCCCCCGAAACGTAAAACTCTACGACCGGGCTGGCGCAACGCCCGCACCTTTTAAGCAGCGCTCTTGCTTTATGGGATCGGGAACCCCGGTAAACGTACTTGACCTGCAGAGTGGAAAACAGCGCCTCGCCACCCGGCAAGATGTGCGCAATCTGGTGACTTTGCAGGATGCGCTGCCACAGGTAGACATCGTTCGCCCCACTGTTACCGCTACCGACCAGGGGGACTGTTCGGATCTGGTTGAAATTGCCGAATTGTTGCGCGGCACCGGCAAGCCCGTTGTTCACCGTACCCTTGCGCCGGAGCGGGTTGACGCCGCTGTAGAAATGCTGGCCGTGGTTAGCGGGGGGGCAGACGCCTTTCGCGCTCACCCCAATTTTGCCACCCTCTATTGCCCCATTAGCCCCGGATATTTTACCCCCAAAAACATAGGCTGCATGCTTCGCTGGGCAGAGCACGGCGTGCCCATCACCCTGCTCAGTATGGCCATGGGCGGTGCATCGGCCCCGGTTACGCTGCTGGGAGAACTGGTGGTCATTAACACCGATATTCTGGCCTGGATTGTAGCGCTGCAAATTCTCTACCCCGGCACGCCGCTGCTGTACGGCAGTGTTTCATCCGTGCTGGATATGCGCTCCGGCCTGCTGCCGCTTGGCGCGCCTGAGCGAGGCATGATCAACAGCGGCGCGGCGTTGATGGCCCGCTACTACGGCATGCCTTCAATGTGCGGGGGGCTGTCGTCTGATGCCAAGGCAGTAGACGCCCAGGCCGGTTTTGAAAAAGCCGTAACGGCTGTGCCGCTGTTGCTGGAAAAAACAAACATTATTTACGGCGTTGGCAGCGTCGATGCCGGCGCCTCTATTTCATTTGCGCAGGTTGTGCTGGATAACGAACTGATCGCCGGACTGCACCGGATGATGGAAGGTATTGCCGTACACGACCTTGAGGAGGAGATGGCTCTGATTAAGGCCAACACGCCAAAAGGTAACTTTTTGAAAGAAAAACATACCCGGCGGCACTTTCGTCAACACTGGCAGCCGGCCATTCTTAGCCGCGATACCTGCGAAACCTGGCAGGCCAAAGGCCAGAGCATTGAGCAAATCTGCCGTGACAAGGCCCGCGATATCCTGGCCGGCCACCAGCCTCCGCCACTGCCGGCCAATGTTGAAGCTGAACTTGAACGCATTGTGCGGCGCTATTTGGGACCGGACTTTCACTTTGAGCCGTAGAGGGGGCCGGCATCCTCTGTCAGCCGTTTCCCAATTCCCCAGAAAGCTGAGCCGTTTTAATTTACAATACAAAATCACAAGGAGAGCAGAATGTCAGAAGAACTTTTTAGCAAATTGGCCCAGGCGGTGATCGATGGTGAGCCGGAGGATGCAGAAGAATTGGCTAAACAAGCCCTGAATCAGGGCTTGAATCCGCTAACATGCATCAACGAAGGGTTGGTGCCAGGCATCAATTGCGTTGGCCAACAATTTGCAACTGGGGAAACCTTTTTGCCCGATTTGATCATCGGCGGCGAAGCGATGAAGAAGGCCCTGGCTATCCTGGAGCCGGCTATGGTCGGGGATCAAGAGCGGGAGGTGTTGGGCCGGGTAGTGCTTGGCACGGTAAAAGGCGACCTGCACGAGATTGGCAAGACGCTGGTGGGAACGATGCTCACGGCCAACGGTTTTGAGGTCACCGACATCGGTATTGATGCCTCAGCAGATGACTTTATTACGGCGGTCAAAGAGACAAATGCGACGCTGATTGGCGCTTCGGCGCTGTTGACGACGACAATGCGGGCCCAACAAGACGTCATCAGAGCGCTTCAGGAGGCGGGTCTCCGCGATCAGGTCAAGGTGATGGTCGGCGGCGCGCCGGTCACCCAAAGTTGGGTCGAGCGGATAGGGGCTGACGGCTACGCCGAGGATGCCATCGGGGCGGTTGCCGTCGCCAAAAAGCTCGTTGGTGTACCGGTATAATCCGCAAGACACCAAGAACGCGCAACAGTTCCTGCGCCTTCGGCGAGAATGAAAATGTAGCCTACCCCCACCCTCCCCCGATGTCGGGGAAGGGCGGGGGGGGGGGGTATTTTCAGAGAGAAGAAAAATCGAGATGGATTCCCAATGGAGTACCCCCCAAGCGCTTGCGTCTGCGCCCCGCCCAGACAAAGGGT
>CAYWSS010000869.1:0-2287 GCA_964460505.1 uncultured Caldilineaceae bacterium
CCCGCCGTGAAACGGCTTTGTTTAAATTGCGCCGCCGTTCCTGGGTAAGGCTGGGTATTTGCAGCCGAATAATTTTACCGTCGTTGTTTGGGGTTAGCCCGATGTCAGACTGCATAATAGCTTTCTCAATGGCCTTTAATGCACCCGGATCATACGGCCGGATAGAGATGAGTTGGGGTTCCGGCACGCTGATCAACGCTAATTCCTGAAGCTGGGTGGGGGTACCATAATATTCCACCAGCATTTTATCAACCAGCCCGGTAGAGGCTCGCCCTGTTCTCATCGCTGCCAGATCATTTTGCAACGCTTCAACAGATTTCTTCATTGATTTTTTTGATTCAGCCAGAATATCGTTAATCATTTGTAGTACCTCCAGGTTTAGAGATTTGTGGTTAAAAATTGATCAAATTCGCCATTGATAATTGAGAGCAAAAAACCGCAACTAATGAAGGGGTTCCACAGGTCCTGCCCCCATCGACAGGATTATCCCTATAGGCACAGTTGGATTGCCGGTTGTGCCCTAATCTCTGTTACCGCTTCTGTTGGTTAGTATGAAACCAAGGTGCCTACATTATGGCCAAAAATTGCCTGTTTCAGACTATCCGGCTCCCATAAATTAAGCACAATTATGGGCATTTGGTTTTCCATACAGAGCGTTAGCGCAGTGCCGTCCATCACTTTTAGGCCAAGGTTTATGGCTTCTATGTAGCTGATTTTATCAAACCGTTTGGCCATTGGATCTGTTTTTGGATCGGAGTCATATACACCGTCTACCTTGGTTGCTTTTACCAAAAGTTCGGCGTCTATTTCCATGGCGCGTAATGCCGCAGCGGTATCTGTGGTAAAATAAGGGTTCCCGGTGCCGGCCCCTAAAATAACCACGCGCCCTTTTTCTAAATGGCGAATAGCCCGGCCCCTGATGTACGGTTCGGCCACGGCCCGCATTTCAATGGCGGTTTGTACTCGCGTATCTATCCCTATTCTACCAAAAGCGTCAGCTAGCGCAAGCGCGTTCATTACCGTGGCTAACATGCCCATATGATCGGCGGTAGCCCGATCCATGCCGTGATCCAGCCCATCCTTACCACGCCACAGATTTCCGGCACCAATAACCAAAGCAATTTCTACGCCCAGGTCATAGATAATTTTTACAGCAGAAGCCAATGATTCTGCACGATTGGGATTGATGCCAAATTTCCCTTCGCCGGCCAAGGCCTCTCCACTTAACTTGAGCAGAATACGGTGATATTTTGGTGAAGTCATATACTCCCCTGATTTGTGAGCATCTTAGAAAAAAGACCGGAACTCAACTTCCGTTCCGGTCTTTAATGCTGCAGTTTTGTTAAACTCCCAGTTCAAATCTGGCGAACCGTTCAACCTTTAAATCGTCGCCCAGCTCTTTGCCTTTTTGCTGTAACAACTTGGTGATTGTAAGGCTGTTTTCCTTGACAAATTCCTGATTTAGCAGGCTCACTTGGCCAAGCCATTTTCTCAATTTACCTTCAACAATGCGTTCCTTAATGTTGTCAGGTTTTTTGTCTTCGGCAATTTGTGCCCGGTAAATATTCTTTTCTGATTCAATTTCCTCGGCGGGAACTTCATCTTCGCTGACATAACGGGGAGCAGCGGCTGCAATTTGCAGAGCCACATCGTGTACCACCTCTGCAAACAAGGCGTTATCGGCGCTGCCGCCGCTAATTTCTACCAACACCCCCACCCGGCCCCCAATGTGAATATAGCTGTCGAGCATACCACTATCACCCAGTTCAAAGCGGGCCACGCCGCCAATCATCATATTTTCACCAAGTTTGGCAATGGTTTCGGTTAGTTGTTGGGCAACGGTATTGCTTTCATTGTCAATAAAGGGAGTTTCCAGCAAGGCTTTAACGCTGACCGCCGCCGGCTGCTCGAGTACCTGACGAAGCAGGGCCTCAGCAAAGGATAGAAAATCTTCAGTGCGGGCCACAAAGTCGGTTTCGCAATTTACTTTTACCATTGCGGCTATTTTGCCGTTGTCACTAATTTGGGCTTTTACGATACCTTCGTTCGCTTCGCGGCTGGCCTTTTTAGAAGCAGCGGCCAAACCTTTTTTGCGCAAGGCTTCTATAGCCTGGTCCACATCACCACCGGCTTCTTGTAATGCTTTCTTGCAATCTAAAATTCCAGCTCCGGTAAGCTCCCGGAGTTGTTTAATGTCTGCGGTTGTAATTGCCACAATTCCTCCAATACTGTCTTTGACAAATGTTATTTTCGGTTGTTGATTTACAAAAGAGGCTCTCTGGTAGTT
>CAYWSS010000870.1:0-2271 GCA_964460505.1 uncultured Caldilineaceae bacterium
CAGTGAGCAATGAAGAGCGCAGACCCCACACATGAGCGCACCGAGTGCCACCCAGCCAAAAATAAGTGCAGCGCTGTTGATCAAGGGCGCAACCTGCTCGAGCGTTTTGGCGGACTGCGTGAGCTTGCCCAGGCGCGGACAGCCGAACTCTGTGAATTGTCGGGAATTGGCCCTGCCAAAGCCGCTGAGATTCAGGCTGTGTTTCAATTGGCGAAGCGATTTGCCGCTGAAAACCTGCAGCCGGGAGATCTGTATACCAGCTCCTGTGATGCATTCAATCATTTCCATCCCCGCTTGCGTGATTACCGTCGCGAAGTCTTTATCGCGCTGCTGCTGGATAGTAAGAATCGTCTGATTCGTGAGGTGCAGGTCTCTGAAGGGAGTCTTAATGCGAGCATTGTGCACCCGCGTGAAGTTTTCGTTGCTGTCGTCCGTGAATCGGCCGCGGCCGTCCTTTTTGTCCATAACCATCCCTCTGGCGACCCAACGCCTTCTCGTGAAGATATCGCCCTGACGAACCGTTTGAAACAGGTCGGTGATCTCATGGGGGTTCGTGTGCTCGATCATATTGTGATTGGTGATGGGCGCTATCATAGCTTTGCAGACCAAGGGATGTTGTGATGATCGTTTTTTTGTAACTATTCAGTAAAAGTCGCGGACAGTCCTTTTGTCACAGGACAACCGACGGCTCTGTAAGATTTATAAACTGGGGCAACTTACCCTCAAACAAAAGGCGCAAAGCCTCGGACGCACTAACGCCCTGCTTTCGACAAGTGGACAAATAGCTTCGGACTCGACAAAATATTTTTGCTCCGTCCCAAGAACGGAAGCATCCTGATATTTTCTGCTGAACTTTGGTCATTCGAAGATCATTTTCAGCAAGGTTGTTCGTAAATGGAACCCTTGGATCTTCCATGAACCGTAAAATATCTGACTCAAAATTCCGGAACCGTTCCAATAAATTCCGGGCTTTTGATCGAGCTAACCGTCCCCTGCGCCCCTTGCGCTGGCTTTCATCTGGCGGGGGACACTCTTTCTCTGCCTCTGCGAGCAGGGAGCCGTAACTCTGACGGTAGTTCCTGGCAGCAATGTCGCCGAGTTGACCGCCAGCATCAAGAACGGCTCTGTTAATTTCATTGAGCAAGACCGCCATGGCGCGCGCCCACTCTTGGTTGTCTTGTTCCCAGGCTCTCTCCAGTTCTCTGAGGAGATGAGCATTACATAGGGCATGTCGTGCGCCATACTTAAAATAGGGCTTCCAATGGTCATGGCAAAGAGTCCCCGTATATTTTGGCAAGATCCCGATCTCTTCCAGGGCCTCGCCTCCCCGCTTCGCGTGAGGATAGAAATAAGTAAACTCTTCATTGGAGGCATCGTGCAGCCAGACGCGTTTGCCGCCGATGTTGATTCCGGTCTCATCCACATGAATCAGATCGGATGCCACCAATTGGTGCTTGGCCCACTGATCGAAATCCCCCAAGAGATCATAGGCCTCTTGGTTAAAGTTAAAGATGGAGCCCGCGCTGATCGGTAGCTGCATCTGATCTAAAAAATGATCTACAATTCGATTGTAGGGGATGAGCTGAAATTGAGACAAGTAAACAGCGTGGCCCTTGACTCCATTTCCGTATTGTACTGGGCGCGTAACGCCTTTGGGAAAGGGCGCCACATAACGATTGCCCGCTTGATCTTGAAGGACCTGAGCACGAAATTCAGTCACCACTGTGCTGATATCCAGATCGAAAACTTGACGGGTCTCGAAACCGTCATCATGGTAATCTCCCGGCGGCAAGGTTCGACGATCCACCCGGATGATTTTGATCTGATCAGGCTCAGAGACCGGCCGAAGCCTCGCCCCGTTGTGGCCCACTTGGCCACCGGGTTTGCGTGTACCTTTGCTCTTAGGGCTTTTCTCCCGGTTCGGGTCAGCCGATGGCGGCTTGCTGCTATTTTTGCTGTTGATGCCCAGGCGGCCGAGGAGCAGTGACACCAGAAGCAAAAGAACTTCAAGGCTTGATCTAAGCGCAGGGGAGAGATCCTTTTCCTGCGCCAGTTGGACCTTGACCCGCTCAATTGTTTCTTCAACGTTGACGTTGTTGATTGTCATATTATCGACCATCCCGTTTGTTAAGATGACCGATAATAACATGGATTTTTTGGGGCGTATTTTTGCTCCGAAAAGCCCGTTCACGCTAATAAAAATTCGCCAGAAGCCCCGGCCTTAGACGACCAATTTACTGGAGTCTGCCGCCGAGGTTGCTCCCTTGATAG
>CAYWSS010000871.1:0-2251 GCA_964460505.1 uncultured Caldilineaceae bacterium
CAGGTCTTGTGCCTGCCTTGGGCGACCACAAGGGTGCGCCACTACATATTGGGGTGCGCCACGGCAATTCCTAAAGAGCCTTAAAATCAATATAAAATTAAAGAAAAATCGCAATACCTCAACTATGCTCTAAAAGGGTTTGCAACCCTTGAATTTGGCGCAAACAACGTTGAATTTGCGTAAATCGGGGGTTGCAAACCGCCTCCGAGCGGTTAGACTGAGGTGTTACGAAAATTCGTTACTATACTGGGCAAGGGCATAAACTGAACTTTTGACGGAAGAGAGATGATGTGCAAAATATCGGTTTGAACAACGTTAGAGCCACATTTTACCGTAATTGGTACACCTCTAAAAAGTTCAAATTGCGGCCTTGTCCAGTATACTCAGGACACTACTTATGTTATCGGTGTTTTAACGACGCTCTTGAGACACACATTGTAAAATTAACGTAAAGGTTTGCGGGAAGCTGGGGCGTAAAATAAAAAAGCGCGGCGATTGAGCCGCGCTTTTCAGGTAAAAAACCAAGCGGCTAACGTTGGTTATCAATGACGCTCTGCAAATCCAGCTTGCGTCCAAAAAATTGAGATAACTTTAAAATAGAGGTGGAAGCCATCTCATTTTCCAGATCCCAGATAATCTTTTCGGTGGGAATTTGGCCCACGGCCTCGGTTTCTTCTTCAAGGGTTTTTCGGCGGGAAATGAGCCAGACATAAAGATCACCTTCTGTATTTTTTGGAAACTGTTTCTGGATTTGCCGCTCCCGGATAAGTTGGATGGTGGGAGAATACACGTTGTCGTACCAACTGGTTACTGCCTCAGCGTAGGTGATTTCTTTCCCGGAAGAAACTTCTTTGTAATATTTATGAATATCAATGTGTTCTTTTGTTAATTGATAGCAGCCCGGCTCGGTAAATCGAATGCCGTGGTTGGGCTTGATCTTGAACAGGCCGGTTTCTTCCATAAATTTTTCCTGCTCAATTTTCAGGGGCAAACTCTTTAGATTGAGCTTGCTGCGAAAAAGCCCCATTAGCCGGGCAAAGGGGTTGGTGGCCCGCTCACGTTTAAACGCCTCTACCAGCTCCTGGTCGGGAACGTACCCCATAGCTCCGGTTTGTTCTTCTAGCCTGGCCCGGTGGGTGATGAGCCAGGCATACAGATCGGCCTCGGTGCGGCCGGTAAAATCCCGTAAAATATTGTTTTTGCGGATCAGGGTTACCACCGGCATATACACGTTATCGTACCAACTGGCCACAGCCTCATTGTAGGGGATTTCGCACCCACATTCCACTTCTTTGACATGCTTATGAAAAGCAATATGGCCTCTTACCCGCCGATAGCGGCCCGGCGCGGTAAATTCTATATTTTGTTCGGGCCGAATCTCGTCCAGATGAGTTTTTTCAAAGAATTTTGTGCGCTCCATCTTCATGATAATATCATCCGGGGCGTCATCTTTGTCGATGGGGACGGAAGTTTTGTATTCGGTTACATAGGCCTCAATGGTTTTAACCTTGTGCATTCTGGCTACAGAAACCCGGTGATTCCCGTCGCGCACAAAATATACATCGCCCACCTGATAAACATCAATGGGGGGATAGCCCTGATTGTTGGCTACAGCATCCACGCGCCGCCAGCGTTCTTCTGTTTGATCGTTCTTTGGCAAAAACGAACGGGTAAAGTCCCGGTAGCGCCCCATGCTGCCGACAATTTTATCTAATTCTATTTCCTGTAATCCTTTGTAGGCCGAGTCTTGTAATCTTAAATTATGCTTTACTTCTTCAAATGAAAGTAAATCGCTGGGGCGGCCGGTAAAAAAATTGCGCCATTCTTCAATGAAGGCTCTTTGCCGCGCTGTCGAAAAGTCACTGGCTGATTCTGATGAAAGTGTAAGGGTACTGTTATCCATAATGTTGTCCTCCTGCGGTATGCACAAACATGTAAAGCTGCAACAGAATGTATGCAGGCTCGCTACCCGACATCTGGGTAGATTCACCTTTCTGGAAGCTGTTATAGAGCCAGGTTGCTCCAATTATCGGATATTTCTGGTCTAAAGCCGAGCTTTCGGGAAGGTTTGTCGGGTAACGAATCATGCAGGTTGGTTATTCATTCTACCCTGTTTCTTAAGTTTGCCTGTTGCTAACCTTAAAAATAAGGCTCTCTTGTGGTTTGCAGGATCGCTCTATAAAACGTATTATCTGCCATAAATTACACTAATTTCACTAATTTTTTATTTTTTCGTGTTAATTCGTGCAAT
>CAYWSS010000872.1:0-2251 GCA_964460505.1 uncultured Caldilineaceae bacterium
GGGGGTAAAAACGGTAAAAGGGCGCTACTATAGCGGTTTTAAGGGGGTATACCTGAGTAATTACAAATAATCAATGTTTTTAGAAATAACCCTATCATACCACAACATCTTTGGCACAAAATGAGAAACCCTGTCATTCCTGAAACCGTTTTGACTTTTATACTCTTTGCCCGTAAAATATTGTCACTTTTGCGCTAGCCAATAACAATCGGTGATCTGCGACGAAGCCGTCTCGCAAAATTGGTATGGGGTGGACAGCCGTTCGCCCCTGTTGTATTTGTCAATTCGGGACACCTCTGGAGAATACACATGCGGAAACGTACAGCTAGCCGTTATCAAAAAAGCCTACTCCCATTTATTATAATTTTGCTGGTTAGCCTTAGCCTGGCTTGTGGTTTGGGGCAGGGGATTGGCTTTTTAAATGGCAACGATCCCACGCCTGCCGTAGATCTTGACGGCGGTAGCGGCGCGGCTGAAGAAAGTGAAAACGCCACCATTGCCGAGGAATCAGCCTCCAGCGAAGAATCTGAGGCCACCCCGGAACCGGATGAAGAAGCAGATGCACCGAAACCGGAGAGCGCTGAGGCTTCTGAGGAAAGCGCCGGGGCGGAGCCGGTTCAGGAAGATGAGCCGGAGCCGGCCGGCCCCCTGGCCGAAAATCAGGTGATGATACTCCCCGGCCCGGAGCCTCCCACCATGGATCCCCATCTTAGCGGCGATGCCTCATCTGCGGAGTACGTGGTAGAGGTGTACAGCGGGCTGATGGGATACAATCAGGATTTGGAACTGCTGCCCGATATTGCCGAAAGTTTTGAGATTTCCAATGATGGGCTGGTTTATACCTTCAAAATCAGAGATGATGCTGTTTTTCAGGATGGAAAACAGATAACCGCCAACGACTTTAAATGGTCGTTTGAGCGGGCATGTAACCCGGCCACCGGGTCGCACACCGCGGGAACCTATCTGGGCGATATTGTTGGCTGCAACGCCAAACTTGAGGGCGAGGTTGATGAAGTTGAAGGTGTGCAGGTACTTGACGGCCAGACCCTGCAACTGACCATTGACGAGCCAAAGGGCTTTTTTCTGGCCAAAATGACGTATCCCACGGCCTACGTACTGGACAAAGAAAATGTGGAAGAAGGCGGGGCGCAGTGGTACCTGGAGCCAAACGGCAGCGGCCCCTTTGTACTTGATACATTTACCCCGGAAGAAGGGGTAATCATTTTCACCAAAAATGAAAACTACTATGGGGACTCCCCGCCAACACTCGAACAGATAATTTTTATTGTGGGCAATCCCGTAAATCCGCTGGAAGGGTACACGCAGGGATTGGGTCGATTAGGGTTGCCGGATGAAGTAACCTACGACGCTATTCAAATTGGCACGGCTAATTTGAGCCAGGCGACGGATCCCAATAACCCGCTAAGCGAAGAACTTGACACCACTAATTCGATGAGCATTTTTTACATCGGATTTAATGTTGATAAACCCCCATTTGACGACGTAAATGTGCGGCAAGCGTTTAATCTGGCATTGGATAAGCGCAGAATGGTGAAACTGGTCTCCCAGGGCAACCTGCCGGTGGCCACCGGCATTGTGCCGCCCAACATGCCCGGCTACCAAAACCCCGATTTAAGCGACTTTGAATTTGACCCCGAACAAGCCATGCAACTCATTGAAGACTCATCTTACGGCGATGTTACCGAATTACCGGACATCACGTTGAATGTCAGCGGTTCCGGCGGCAGCGTTGGCCCCATGATTGAGGCCATTGTGGAGTCGTATCGGGAGAATCTTGGGGTAGAGGTGGCCGTAGAGCAGACCCCGTGGCCCGATTTTTTGGCAGATTTAAGCAGCCCGACTCCTTCCTATCAAATGTATCAGTTGGGCTGGATTGCCGATTACCCCGACCCTCAAAATTTTCTGGAAGTCCTGTTCCACAGTGAAAGTGCCCAAAATCATGGCGGTTACAGCAACCCGGACGTGGATGCACTGCTGGATCAGGCCCGGGGTACCCAAAATATAGATGATCGGCAGGCGTTGTATCAGGAAGCCGAACAGTTAATATTGGAAGATGCAGCGTGGGTACCGTTGTACTTTAACGTTGAAAATTGGTTAGTAAAACCCTATGTGTACGGATTTCGGGTCCCGCCCATTCAAATCCCGAAATTCCAGTACGCATCAATTATTGATATAGAAGAGTAAAAAATAAAAAGTTAGGTGAGTTGAGTGAGTCAGGTGAGTTTAATGA
>CAYWSS010000873.1:0-2233 GCA_964460505.1 uncultured Caldilineaceae bacterium
TGGTTTCAACTATTTCTCTTTCAAAGCCTTCCATTTTTTTCTCCTCTGTAAATACCCCACCCCTCCCCGCGTCATCAGCGGCTCCTTATCGTAGGGGTTACGCACTTGGTATTATTATCAATGTTTTCAACCACTGAGACACAGAGGGCACTGCGCTTTTTATTTTCTCAGCGCGCGTTGCGGCGGTGGCTCTGTGGTAAATTTTACTTGATCATTGTTTAACTGCGCCAGTCCTGTTTCATTGAAGCTGGCCCAAAGTCCATATTTTCTGTGATGCGGGTGCCGTCTTTCTTAAATGCTTCCATATATTGCTGGATGCGGGTTTGGGCCGTGTCCGGATTGTGATTGTTTAAATTGATGTTCAACAGATCAATGTACCAGGGCACTTTACTGTTTTCGGTCATATACGTATTGGCAATTTCTCTGACGATGGGCAGGGTGGTTTCTTTTGAGTCATCGTGAACATCTTTGTTTTTTGCCCGCAGCAGTTTCTCAAACTCTTCGTCCAGCAGCCGCTTGAACAACTCTGCTGAAAAATCATCCCCCGAATTGATGCCGGTTTCGGCATCGTCTTCATTCAATTTTGCGCCTTTGTGAATCCACTCCCACAGAATGCTCAAGCGGATTTCTCCGGTGGCCATGTCTTCCATCAGGTACAAAATGTCATCATTGTTGAAAAAGTCTGCCGGTTTCAGGGCCGCGGCCTGAAACCCCTGCTCGAAGGCATTGCCGTACTGCAAAGCCACGCTCAACAGGTTACGTGCCCCGCGAATGGTGCGCGGGGCCGGTTCGAGCAGAATGAGACCATCGGCATCTTCCTGAGTGTAGGTTAGCGGAGGGAATTTCCGGCCAAGCTGGTTGGCTTTGCCTGCTTTTTCCCACACCGGCCGCACAATGTGCACCATTTTCCAGTGAGCCACCCACTTGCCGCCGGCCCCTTCCTTTTCTTCTCGAATTGCCCCGGCCACGGCTTTTTTCATGCTGTTGGCCACTCCCTGTTCCGAACCCACGGGGATGTTTGGCTCCATGCCGCCCTGCCACAGGGCAAAGTTCTTGTTGCGGTCAGGGGTGTTTACCGAACGGCGCACCCGGTCTTCGTAGTTTCGCATGTAGCCGTAGGTCATGGTAATGGCTTCGATGTTGGGATTGATGAAATTCTCATCCCAGGCCATGGCATCGGAGACGCTGTTGATGTAATCCCAGCGGCCCGTATTAAACCCCACAAAATGTTGGCCCAGCACCGCCCGAATTTCCATCAGTTGAAAAGTTGCCTCAAGTTGTTCGATGAGAACATACACTTTCACCGTGCCGATGGGCAGGTCAAGATGTTCTTCCAGCGCGGAAATCATCTCGTTCCACAGGGCCGCTTCTTCGGCGGTTTGAATTTTGGGCAGATACAACACAATGGACGACCCCGCTTTTTGCAACTGCTGGTAGTTGTTAACGATATACAGCACCATATCCACAACTGAGGCGGACATGGCCTGCCCGTTCTGGTCTCGAATGTGGCGGTCATCCAGATGCAGGCCGCGGGCGCGGAAAATTTTGGTGGTAAAATTAAGCTGCGCTTGCCAATCTTTGATGATGGTGTGGCCAAAAAATTTTATAGCCCAGACGTTCATTTCTCCGGCAACCTGTTCGGCGGCGCTCATAAAAATGGGATCTTTGTTGATGGCCAATTTGAGGCTTCGTTGATTATCCAGCGACATGGTGGTAATCTGGCCCAGTGCGTCTTCGCCATCAAACATCCAGCCGTCGGCCCCGGAAAGCAAGGCGTAGGCCACGTTTCTAATGCTGCTTTCAACGGGGGCGTTGGGCTTTGCGCCGGGGCCGGTGCCCTGAATCCACTGCCGCTGCAAATCTGCCGGAATCTCCGGTCCAACAAACTTGCCGTCCCGCGCGTCCTGCACTTTTATGCTGGTGCGGGGAATGGTATCCTCCGGGTTCAGGAAGGCGATATTTTGCTTGTTCCGGAACCGTTCCGTCCTTCTTTTAATTCTCTTTGTCATCACCGCTTTCTGATCCGCATTAAATCCGGCCAATGCGCTCAGGGCGGCCATGACTTCGGGGGTGTAGACCTCCGGATAAGCTTGCAACAAGCCATCCCGAAATTCTAATGTTCCGGATTGAATATTTGCCATCGTCTAATCTCCTCACTGATATAGATTTTTCGTAATTACTCAGGCATACGTATTTGTAATCGCTATAGTAGCGCCATTTTGCCGTTTTTTAC
>CAYWSS010000874.1:0-2231 GCA_964460505.1 uncultured Caldilineaceae bacterium
CCAAATCGACCGAGAGTAGGAGTGGCCTTTTTGAGTGGCCGGCTCCGCCCAACCGGTGCCAACCACCTTTTACGGCGCATCGCAGCAGGTGGGGAAAGCCGTTACCGTGGAATTGATTGAAGAGCGGCTGGGGCAATCGTCCACCGAAATGCCGGGCGTGGATGTGCGGCCCCGGGTGTGGTACAACCCCAACATGGAAAGCTCCTATTTTATTATTCCCGGCCTGATGGTGATTGTCCTGTTTATGTTTACCACTCTGTTCACCTCCACCGCCATTGTTCGGGAGCGGGAATTAGGCACCATCGAGCAGTTGATTGTAACGCCCATCCGCCCCACTGAATTGATCATAGCCAAAGTAATCCCGATGGCACTGGTTTCCTTCGTGATTGTTATCGAAATGCTGGTTTTGGGGGTGGTGGTGTTTGGCGTTCCCATACAGGGTAGTATTCCCCTGTTGCTGGGGCTGTCCGGGTTGTTTTTGTTGACGGCGCTGGGCCTGGGCATTCTCCTGTCCAGCGCGGCCAGCACCCAAACCGAAGCGTTGTTGATGACCCTGGCCACCGTACTGCCCACCATTTTTTTGAGCGGCTTCTTCTTCCCCCTTGAGGCGATGCCGGGCTGGTTGCAAGCCATCAGTTATTTAATTCCGGCTCGATACGCGATGACCATTATGCGCGGCATCATCCTGAAAGGTGTTGGGCTGCAAATCTTGATTGAACAAGTCATCGCAGTGCTTATTTTCAGTGCCGCTATGGTGTTGCTGGCCTCCACCCGCTTTAAGAAAAATTTGGAGTGAAACAATCCATATTGCGTGTTGCGTATTGCCTAAAAATTACAAAACACGCAATACGAAATACGCAGTACGCAATAGTTGATATACAGGACGACGCATGAATAACAACACCGAACCTATCATCAAAACAGAAAATTTAACCAAACGCTTCCGCAAGATTGTGGCGGTTGACGGCTTGAATCTTGAAATTAATAAAGGTGAAATTTTTGGGCTGGTAGGGCCTGACGGCGCCGGCAAAACCACCACTATGCGCATGCTGGCCGCCATTATGGACCCTTCGGCAGGCAGCGCCACGGTAGCCGGGTTCAACCTGCGCAAACAGTCTGAAAAAATTAAGGAGCGGATTGGTTACATGGCCCAGCAGTTTGCCCTGTACGGCGATTTGAGCGTGCTGGAAAACATTAACTTTTTTGCCGATATATACGGTGTGCGCGGCAAAACCCGCAAAGAGCGCATCGAGCGGCTGCTCAATTTTGCCCGGCTGACTGAATTTACCGGACGGCGGGCAGGGCGACTCTCCGGTGGAATGAAAAAGAAGCTGGGGCTGGCCTGCGCCCTTATCCACGCCCCGGATATTCTCTATCTGGACGAACCGACCACCGGCGTCGACCCGGTTTCCCGGCGCGAATTTTGGGACATCCTGGCCGGCCTGCACATCGATAAAACTACCATTCTGGTCAGCACCCCCTACATGGACGAAGCCGAACGCTGCTCGCGGGTGGGGCTGATGTCCGGTGGACGGTTGATGGAGCAAGGCACGCCCACCGAAATCAAAGCCCTGATTCCGGGTGAGTTGCTGGAATTTCGCCCGGAATCAGGCCAGTTGCATGGCGTCGGGCTGCTGCGCCGGGCCAATCGAATTTTGACTGAGCAGGAAGGCGTGCTTGAGGTTCAAACCTACGGCGATTTGATGCATGTCTTTGTCGATAATATCCAGCAGCGCCGCCCGCAGATTGAATCCGCTTTAAACGCCGAGCAAATTCGGGTAGCCAATTTTAGGCAAACCGCGCCCCGCATGGAAGAAGCGTTTATATCGTTGATTAGCAAGATAGAGAGCTAGAAACAAAATGGATAAAATTCTGTTTTGTCCGGAGCAAACAAATGATTTAGGCGTAGAAATAAAACAGGATACGGTTATCCTGGCTGAAAACAGGCGCGATGCCGGCCCGGTAACGGTAATTATTTTTGGCGGCGACAACCAGAATGCAATTCGGCTGCTCTTGTTACCGGGGCTTCAAATAGCGGCACAGCACCTGATACCGGCAAACTTTACACAGCCGGTGGACAGCGAGCCACGCTTACTGCACCTTGACAGTGAATTAATGGACCCCTCACCCCCCCGGCAAAGCTCGCTCATCGAACCACTCACCGGGCGGGAAACAGGTAACCATTCAGCCTCCCTGTCATTCCCGCACGTATTAAGCGGGAATCCACAGAC
>CAYWSS010000875.1:0-2221 GCA_964460505.1 uncultured Caldilineaceae bacterium
TCCGAAAATTCTGCTCTGAAATGCCGACAATAATTGTCAAACCGGGAATTGCTGTACTGCGTACCGCGTAAATTTTGCTCTTTACGGAGTACGCAGTACGCAATACGCAATACGACCCCATTGGAAGCCTTATTGCGATTCTTGCCGGGGGTTTTTTTTGTTGGCATCAACCGGCATCGGTTGCCCCTACAGGTTACTGCTTACGGCAGGTAATCTTACAGTAAAGATAGCACCGTGGTAATCGCTCAGGTTTTTCACGGTGAGCGATCCTTTGTGCTGTTCAATTATCATGCGGCTAACCCACAATCCCAGGCCGCTGCCTTCTTCTTTTGTTGAAAAAAATGGTTCAAAGATGTGGGGTAGATTTTCGGCAGGAATGGCTGGGCCGTTGTTGGTAAACGATGCAATGACATTGCCGGTGTGGGCGTAAACAGCGATTTTTAGCTGCGGGTTGTTATCGGGAACAACTTCTGCGGCGTTAATGACCAGATTTAAGAAAACCTGTAAAAGCTGTCCCGGGGCAGCCAGCACGGCAGGTATATCCTGAAAATTGGTTGAGACCTGAACCCGTTTTTGCTCCAACTGTTTGCCGGACAACATTAAGGCCTGCTCAACCAGTTGGTTTGCAAACACGTTTTGTTGGCAGGTTGTTTTGGGGCGGGCGTAGTGGAGTATGCGTTGCGTAATATCTTTTAACCGTTCAATTTCCTGGCGGATGCTTTGCAAAGATTGCCGGTTTACATCTTCGCCCACAGGAAAATCCAGAACCAGATCAAGGTTGGCCATAATGGCCTGTATGGGGTTATTTATTTCGTGAGCCAGGGTGGCGGCTAATTGCCCTAACGCTGCCAGGTGTTCGGTGCGGATAGCTTGACGTTCAGCCTGCCGGCGAATGGTTGTGTTGCGAACAATGGCCAGAACTTTGCCGGGGTCAAATTTTACAAACCGGGCCTCAAAATCCTGTTTTCTAACCTCAGAACCATATTGAAATTCAAAAGCATCCACGTTGTCCGGGTAATGCGCCTGGTCAATATGTTGTTGAAAACTGTTTGCCAAAGCATAAGATAAGTTGCCGGGATGGCCTGCCCCCTCTTTAACCGGCATTTTTTCCAGCGCCTCCAGCAGCAATTCATCTTCTTTAACGGCCTTGTAATCCAATAATTCTCCCCGGTAGCTGAAATAAAATAATGAATCCGGAATGGCGTTGAGGATGGCCTGGGTTCTGGTCGCCGCACGACGTAATTCTTGTTCTGCCTGAGTACGTCTATCAAGTTCTGCTTGAAGCCGGTCATATAATTGCGCGCTTTCCAGAGCAATGGCCGCTGCGTGAGCTAAAGGCATTAAACGCTCGATGTCTTTTTGTGAGAAGGTGCCCGGACCATCGCTGTCTAACCGAAGCAAGCCCAGAACGTGGTCGTTCAGGTAGAGTGGGACGGCAATAAATGACCGAATCCAGTCTGATTCCGGCGTAATTACCCAGCGTGAGTCCTGGTGTGTATCCAGAATGAACAAAGGTCGCTTGTTTCTGACAACTTCTTCATCCAGGGGGAATCCAACCAGAGATTGTTTCAGACCGCTGTAAAAGGCTTCGTTGGCTTTGTAACCGTGCCATCTGACAATATGCAGGTAATCAGTCTCCAATAACATAATATTGGCCGCGGTATACGGCACAACCCGCTGCGTTTGGTACAAAATTTCATCTAAAACCGCTTTACGATCGGTTGTTTGCGTGGCAAAAGCCAGAAACACTTCTCCCAGCGTTTCGGCCAGCAAGCGCTGTTCGTGTTCAATCTTTAGCAATCGCTCTCGTTCTGCCCTGGCCTGTTCGTGGGCAGTAATATCAAATGCTGTTCCCAATACAGATGTTTCGCCCTCTAGCTCAATGACCCCCAGAGAGACCTCCACCCATCGTTCCTGGCCACTTTTAGTTAGAAGTTTGGTTTTTTGCTGTGAGGGCACCCCGGAGTTACTCTGCTGGCGGGCAAGTCCATTTGCTTTTATAAAATTCTGCAGATCAGGATGGATAACCTCCCAAAAATTCATTTTCAGCAATTCTTGCCGGCTGTACCCGGTTATGGATTCGGCCGCCGGATTTACATAACAAATCTGTGTCTGGTGAAAGATAAATATGGCCGCGGGGGTGGTTTCTGCCAGAATACCAAACCTGGCTTCGCTATCCCGCAGCGCTGTCTCTGCCCGGTTGCGTTTGGCAATTTCATGG
>CAYWSS010000876.1:0-2217 GCA_964460505.1 uncultured Caldilineaceae bacterium
CAAACGATTCTGAGCATATCCGTCCTCTTTATTTTTCCATTGTAGCACAATAATGTTTCTTAGGCAGATTACCCATTATGTTTGCCGGAGCTACAAATTCCAGCTTCCCGGAAGTTTGGAAATCAATTTCAACACACCGATTTCCCTCCCATCATTGACTCCCACGGGAACACCTCCCCAACAAAACCATTAAAAATTTACAGCGCATCTTGACAGGTGTATCAAACTATGATATTCAGAAACCGGTTTTCTGAAATTAGGTGCCGGTTGTACTTAACTACGGAGAGATGTTAATGACGCGCCCGACTATTGCCAATGTTGCCAGGTTAGCCGGTGCCTCAAAAAGCACCGTCAGCCGGGTATTAAGTGGTAACGCTGATATATGCGTAGCGAGACCCGTGAGCGCGTGGAGCAAGCGATTGCAGAGCTTGGCTATCGCCCCAGCAGCGTGGCCCGCAGCCTGGTTTCAAAACGCACCTTTACTGCCGGGATGCTGGTTTCCGATTATTGGCAACCCCTTTTACCCGGAAGTAATCAACGACGCGGAAGATGTGGCCCTGAAGCAGGGATGCAACATTTTTCTGTGCAGCTCCAATTACGATCTTGAGCGGGGGATGACTCTTGTTCGCTCACTCATCGATAAACAAGTGGACGGCGTGCTGGTGATGTCCAGTACTATGTCTGATGAATGGGTGCAGGAGTTGGCTCGCCACAACGTGCCGGTGGTAGTGCTCGATTGGGAACCTCAAGCCATTGAAGGTACGGTTGGCTCTATTAGGGTGTATTTTAAGCCGGGTATTCGGGCTGCTATTGGCCACCTGGTTGAATTAGGGCATCGACACATTGCCCACGTCAGCGGCCCGCTACACCTGCGCACTTCACAGTTGCGACAGGATGCTTTTTTACAGGCAGTGGCTGCCCACAATATAAATCCCCAACAAATAACAATTTTAGAAGGAAACCTGCAAATAGACGGTGGCAAAGCGGCTCTGGTCAAATTGCTCACACTGCCGGAGCACCCCACAGCGGTGTTTGCCGCCAACGATTTGATGGCCATGGGCATAGTTAGGGCAGCGCGGGCGGAACGGTTTGCACGTCCCCGATGATCTGTCTGTAGTGGGGCTGGATAGTGTCTGGCTGATTGAAGATATGGAGCCAACCGTAGCCCTGCCTCGATATGAAATTGGGCAACTTGCCATGCAAATGCTGTTCGACCTGCTGCAAGAGCCGCAAATAGCACAGCCTGTTTATCACCAACAGGTAGAAGCTCATTTTGTAATCCGTCAATCTACGGCAGTACCCTCAAATAAATAAAAGGGAGGAGGAAAGATGATAATTAGAGCATCGCCATAATCGGGCAAAGAAAAATCGAAGTTAAACAAAAAAGAAGGGATACCGCAGACGGCCAAATCAGCAGGTATCCCCTCAGGCAAATGCAGCGCTACAGCATCCTGCTTACTGTGCAAACAGAACGCTGTTTTGTGCGCTTTATTCATTTCCATTGTAACCGTCGCAAATTAGCCAAAGGCTTAAACACTTGAACAAGTTTAAAAATCAGGCTCTACAGGATTTCGCAGGATCAAAGTAAAGAATTTGCCACGAATCTGTAGGGGTCAAGAACATGTTGAACAGACAGGATTATGAAATTCTCACGCAAAGCCGCCAAGAACGCCAAGAAAAACATTAAAATCTTTGCGTGCGATAAAAGTGTTCGACATCTTATTGACCCCTACAGAATTTGCCACGAATCGCACGAATTAACACGAAAAATAAAAAATTAGTGTAATTCGTGGCAGATAATACGCTTTATAGAGCGATCCTGCAAACTACCAGAGAGCCACAATGAACTCTACATCTTTCTGGTGACCGGTTCTGTGACCAGCGATGTGATTGTTGATTGTATTGATGCGGTTTGGCTTATGATTGCTGACCGTTTTCCTTGGGTTCAAACCCTGGTTATCAATCAAGATAATGGCCCGGAATGTCACAGCCGGCACACTCAGTTTATGTACAGAATAACCGCTCTGGGAGAGTCAGCTAAAAAATTCGGTGTTTATAACTAACTTAAGAAGAAGTCGGGTTTGTGAAAAATCAGCCTTTTTGACAAATACTACAATTTTTTACATC
This sequence comes from uncultured Caldilineaceae bacterium, assembly GCA_964460505.1. Classification (GTDB taxonomy): domain Bacteria; phylum Chloroflexota; class Anaerolineae; order 4572-78; family J111; genus J095. Next base: position 2,128 of record CAYWSS010000876.1, read on the forward strand.
ATACGAACGTTCGGACATTTACCAAAATCCGGAACATTGCCAAATTATACAAACCATTACCAATATAACCATTTCACTGACAACCTGATT
>CAYWSS010000877.1:0-2217 GCA_964460505.1 uncultured Caldilineaceae bacterium
AGCACGCGGGAATGACATCTCAAAAGTTCCGTTCTCATTCTGTTTTCAGTATATATAAATTGATGGGAACCTGGGTTCCAGCAATATAAGCCCCCGGTAAGGCAACCACGTGGCCAGTTATTGTTTTTTTGATGGGTAACACCTCAACCTCGTGTAACCTTCCAACGCAGAGCATTGGAACGAGGTGGGTGGGGGAGTTAGCGGTTACACGAGGCGTGAGTAGGCTGTTAAGGAATGAGAATTAATTAACTTACCCATTTCCTCGTATTGCGTACTGCATATTACGTATAATTTTGCTCTTTACGGAGTACGTAATACGCAATATGTTGCCGGTCCCAATTGGGTAAGTTATTTATGCACCATTCCTAAGTTCTAAGTCAAGTTCTAATTGACGGGTGTAGCATTGGGCCTTGTGCCCTTTTTACTGCTGTAACAATGCCCACAAGGGGCTTAACTACCCGTCAAAACAAAGTTGACTTAGCACTAAGTTACTCTGATTGTTTGTAATGGCTGCTAACGGAATTAAAAAGATTCAATTGGCGGCGCCAAAGCTTCACTGGATTTTCCCACGGGTGCAGGTTGGCGTGCATGGTACGGGATGACACTCTTTTTACCAGCTTCCGGCGTTTAGCCAACATCTTTGATATGTGGCGTAACCCTTCAAAACGGCCTTGCAGAGCATACAGCCCGCTTCCGGTCAGGAGTGAATATCCAATGGACATGAGTTCGTAAACCAGAATAAGAGGAAGATACCAGACCAGCTGGGGAAAAGGATAATTTTTTCCAATCAACCAGATTTTATTACGCCCCAGCAGGCGAGTTTTAAAAGGTGATCCTTCTTTAATAGTGGCCGAATGAGCATGGTAAACCACAGCGTCGGGCACGTAAACACATTTCCAGCCGGCCCACTGCCCTCTCCAGGCCACATCGGCATCCTCTAAATACACAAAGAAATCGGCATCAAAAAGACCAATCTCCAGCAACATCAAACGCCGGTACAGGGCGGCCCCCCCGCTGGCGCCAAAAATTGGTAATGGCGATGTAACAGTGTTATCATCCAGGTTGCCGCTATCCAGTCCCCAGGCGATTCCGGCTCTGTCTACAACAATCCCGGCCGATTCAACCATATTGCGCTGGTCTGTTAACAACATTTTAGAAGCACACATTCCAATTTCGGGATCAGATTTTATGGCCTGCACCAGCCGCCCTACAAACTCCGGTTCAAGTTCAGTATCGTTGTTCAGGATTATCACAAATTCGGCGCCGGTAGCCATAATTCCCTGATTATTGGCCGCACACAGGCCCACATTTGATTCGTTTTGAATAAGCCGGACCTGGGGATATTCCGCCTGAACCATTTTGACCGAGTCATCCGTGGAAGCGTTATCCACCACAAATACCTCAAAATTCTGAAAGTCCTGAGCCATTATTGTAGAAAGGCAAATTTCAAGATATTGCCGACCATTCCAGTTGGTAATGACAATTGCCACCTGGGGCGATGATTTTGAAGTTAGCTCTGAGTTTACTATTTCATCAATTTCCATAACCTGTCCTGGGGTCAAATTTCAGATGTTTTGACCGGGGTTGTATACTATGTTAGAATGTCGCCTTGGTCAAACCGGCAGCAACGGTTGGGTGCGTCCTAAAAGCGCAGGGAGGCGCGGGGGGGTGTTCCCCGCACCCCCCCCCCCGCAGACACCCCCGGGTCTCTATACCAGCACACGCGCGCACCGCCCCAAGTGCGCGCCACTATCCGCGCCAGCACGACCATCACGAGCCACACCGTGCACCACCTCTCACAACCACCAGCAGACGCACGCCACCCGCGCCCACCGCGCCGACAGGCAAGGACGATGGTGAGAAGGCCAAGGAAGAGGAAGCGGATCCAGAGTATCTGGGCGGGCGAAAAACCACCGTTTTCCGGCTGCATCAGATATTTCGAGAAACCGTTCAAGCAGGCGGAGAGGAGCATTGCGGTTGCAATGAGCACGAGACCCCGTCGGGTGCTTTGCGTCGTTACGTAGGAAGGAGGCTTCACTCGGCCCCCTTTTTCTCGAAGCGGGTTTTGCGCATCCGGGCCAGTATCCACAAACCGGGCACCGGGGATAGCGGCGCCGCGAGGAAATTGCAAGTCTGTGGTTCCGGATCGCCCCTTGAATCGGATCCAAAGGCTCCGTAGGCTTGCAACCTGTATTTTTTGCGGTTCGGGTTTGTATT
>CAYWSS010000878.1:0-2214 GCA_964460505.1 uncultured Caldilineaceae bacterium
TCGTCAACCCTTATATGGTATCCGGAGCGTCTGCGCCGACCACAGCTCCGCGTGCTCGGGTTTATTGTCGCGGGGACAATTGATCCCGACTTGAAGGGGCGCCGGCCCGCCCCTTGGGCCGGCCAACGACAATGAAAATTCTCCCCCGCCCCAACCCTCCCCGCCATCAGGGAGGGAGCAATCGCCTCTCCCCGTTGTAACGGGGGGATTGAGGGGGGTATTTACAGGAGAAATTTGAATGGAAAACGAGCTTTTAATCAAAGGGCAAGCGGCCAAAAAGGCCGGGCGGGTGCTGGGCACGCTGGATACAGCGGCCAAAAATGCAGCCCTGGAAACCATAGCCGATACAATACCGGAACAAGAATCAAACATCCTGGCCGCCAACCAACGGGATATGGAAGCCGGTAAAGCAAACGGGTTGAGCGAGGCCCTGCTGGACAGATTGTTGCTCACCGCCCAACGGCTGCAAAGTATCTCCAATGATGTAAGATCTGTGGCCGGTTTGCCGGACCCGGTGGGCGAAGAGTTTGAAAGCCGCCGCCGGCCAAACGGTCTGCAAATCAGCAAACGCCGCATTCCAATTGGCGTTATTGGCGTCATTTACGAAAGCCGCCCCAACGTCACCATCGACATTTCGGCCCTGTGCTTAAAAAGCGGCAACGTGGCTATTTTGCGGGGGGGAAAAGAATCGGCGCACTCCAACCGGGCGTTGGCAAAAGCCGTGCAGTTGGGCTGCCAGGCCGCCGGGCTGCCGGCAGAAAGCATGCAACTCATCGAATCAACGGATAGAGGTTTGGTAAAAGAAATGTTGCGGGCCAACGGCATTATCGATATGATCATCCCGCGCGGGGGTGCGGCGCTGCACCAGTTTGCCATTGAAAACGCCACCGTGCCGGTAATTACCGGGGGCATCGGTATTTGCCACGTATACGTAGATGCGGCGGCAGATTTAAGCCAGGTTACCCCGATTGTGGTCAATTCCAAAGTGCAGCGGCCCTCGGTGTGCAATGCCATGGATACCGTGCTGGTGCATCAAGACGTTGCCTTGGAGATTCTGCCGCAAATTGCCCGGGCACTGGCTAAACACAAGGTTGAACTGCGCTGCGCACCCAAAGCGCTTTCCATTTTGGAAAACAACAACATCGCCGCAAAACCTGCCGGTAAAGATGACTTTGACACAGAATTTATGGCGCTCGTTGCCGCGCTTAAAATTGTGGATGATGTTGACGACGCCATTGACCACATCTACGCCCACGGCAGCGGCCACACCGAGGCCATTATCACCGAGAATTACAGCACGGCGACGCAGTTTGTCAACCAGATTAACGCCTCTGCGGTTATGGTTAATGCCAGCACCCGCTTTAACGACGGGGGCCAGTTTGGTTTGGGCGCAGAAGTCGCCATTAGTACCCAGCCGTTGCACGCCCGCGGCCCGATGGGACTAAGAGAATTGACCACCTACAAATGGATTGTTTTAGGCAATGGTCACGTCAGGCCCTAATCCAGGTACTTGTTCACCCCCCTGCCTCTGCCCCTGGCAAGGGCAGGGAGTAAATACTAATCCAGAAAACAGGAGCTAATTGTGAGCAAAAAAGAACAGTGGCAAAAAGAATTGGCAACCTCCAGAACCGCATTAAATGAACTGCTCGACAGCCTGACCCCGGAGCAATGGCTTGCGCCGGTTTTTGGCGAAGGAGACGGCTGGAGTATTGCTGATGTAGTGGCCCATTTGGTTGAAACCGAACGTGGTATGAGCATCCACATTTACAAAATCCGCCGGGAAAAAGAGACAGTTCCTGCCGGATTCGACTTAACCCAATGGAATGCCGGCCTTAAGGAGCGGGCTGGAAGGGTTTCTCCGGAGGAACTGCGTAAACAACTGCCCCAGGTGCGCAACAGAACATTGAAGGAAATGGATACCCTGCAAGATAGTGAGTGGCAACTAACCGGACGCCACCCGGCGCGGGGCACCATCACCGTTGAGCAATATTACGAAACCATTGCCGGCCACGAAAAGACGCATACTCAGGATATTAAAGCGGCGCTCAAAACGCAGTAGCTGTGGCGGTCCAATCCGGTCAACGGTATCACCAAAAAGTGACATTCGTTGTATTTTTGTATGACAAACGTCACTTTTTTGGTATCTTCTCAATTTGTCGGGGAGACGCTGTGGGCGGTCTCCGAACGCGCCACTATAGGGCACGGTGAGGGTAA
>CAYWSS010000879.1:0-2213 GCA_964460505.1 uncultured Caldilineaceae bacterium
GGCCGGAGAGCAAGTGACGGTGGAAATCTTTGTGCTGCGTTTGTGCTATTCACGCCAGATATTTGTAATGGCCTTTCCCAGCCAGAAACAGGAATGTTTCTATAGCGGGCACGTGGCCGCCTTTGAGTATCTGGGCGGTATCCCGCACCGTTTGAGCTACGACAATCTAAAAACAGCCGTCAAGCGGGTGTTACAAGGGCGTAAGCGGCAGCAACAAGAACGCTTCATCCTGTTTCGGAGCCACTACTTGTTTGAGAGCCATTTCTGTACACCCGGTGCGGGTCACGAAAAAGGGCGAGTGGAAGATGGGGTGGGCTATGCCCGGCGCAATTTTATGACCCCCTTGCTTGAGGCCGACACCTTTGCTGATCTCAATGAACAGTTGCGACAACTGTGTTGGCAGGATGATCAACGTCGAGTGGACCGGCAACCCCAGACCATTGGCCAGGCCTGGCAAAAAGAGCGCCCCTGGCTGCGACCCTGGCCCACGCAGGCCTTTGACTGCTGCCGGGATGTGACGGCCCGGCTCAATGGTTACAGCGTACCCACCGGCCAGGCTACGGCCCAGATGCGGGTCAAACTTTATCCCTTTCAGATCAAGATTTATCACCCGGATGGGCCAGAGGCGGTGGCGGTGCATGCTCGCTGCTATGGTCAGCAACAAGATATTCTGGAACCGCTGCCCTACCTGCCTTTGTTGGCCCAACGGCCGGGTGCGCTCAAGCATGCCAAACCGATCCGCCAGTGGCGGTCAAGCTGGCCGGTCGTCTATGAACAACTGCTGGCCGAATTGCAGTGTCGGCAGCCCGATGGCGGCGGGGTCCGCCAATTTATTCAGGTTCTCCAACTCCACCAGGACCATCCGGCCGGGTTGGTTGAACAGGCGGTCAGCCAGGCCCTGACCCATCACTGTCCTCACCTGGACGGGGTTCAACTTTGTCTGCGTCAACTGCTACAGCCGGAGCCGACCCCGGTCACGCTGGGTTTGAGTGACCATCCCAAATTGGTGACCGTCGGACAACAGCCGCTGCGTCTGGAGCATTACGATCACCTGTTGAAAGGAGGGCAAGATGGAAGCCAACTTGCTGCTTGAAAGCCATCTCAAAACGCTGCGTCTGGCCACCTTCCGGGAGCAGTATCGTCAGGGGGCCGAAGATGCTGCCGGCAACAACCTGGGCTATGACCAGTATCTGCCGGCTCTGGCCCAACAGGAAGTGACCCAGCGCCATCTCAACACTCAGGCACACAAAACGTCTAGCGCACCGTCAAAACGTCCTCCGTTAGGCACGGTGTCCAAATGTGACCCGGTCAACAGCGTACGTGCGGCGGGATTGGCTGCCGGCAAAATAGCTGAGAGGTTACCTGCACCATCTGCCCGAAACGTGAGTCCGGCTTCTTCTACTTGCCTCTGAAACCAGGCCCGCCCCGCAACGTCGGCTTCTAAAAAGGCAGGACGGGAGATACCACCGTCAGGAGTACACCCAATTTCCGCGAGAGATTCGATGTTTTTGAGCAGGCGGTAAGCATTAATTTTTAGCATAATTGCCTCCACGGTCTCCGATGTCTAAAACACATTCCGTCCAATACCAACACTGCAATTGCCGCACATTTTGCGGGATAGAATTAGCTTCAAGCTAATCGCCAAGCGTCGCCACCATAACCGCCTTGATGGTGTGCATTCGATTCTCAGCCTGATCAAAGACAATTGAGCGCTCCGACTCGAAGACATCCTCGGTTACTTCCATTCCATCCAAGCCAAATTTTTGGTAGATTTCCTGACCGATGGCGGTTTCTCGATTATGAAAGGCAGGCAGACAATGCATAAACTTGACCATCGGATTGCCGGTCAATGCTACCGTCTGCTGGTTTACCTGATATAGCTTGAGCAATTCAATGCGTTCTTGCCACACGGCCTCCGGTTCTCCCATTGAGACCCAAACATCTGTGTGGAGGTAATCCGCGCCCTTCACCCCCTCTTCTACACTTTCGGTGAGAGTAAGCTCTGCCCCGGTTTGCGTAGCAATCTCGCGGCACGTTTCGACCAGTTCTTTATCCGGCCATAACTGTTGGGGCGAGGCAATACGAACATCCAGCCCAAGCTTTACACCCCCAACCATCAACGAATTCCCCATATTGTTGCGAGCGGCGCCCAAATAACGGCATCGTTTCAAAGTTAGAAAATAGCACCTTTACAATTTAAGCAATTCCTCCGA
>CAYWSS010000880.1:0-2207 GCA_964460505.1 uncultured Caldilineaceae bacterium
TAATGGGGGCGTATGCGGAGCGCCGCGCGCCGCGGTGGCTCCTCCCCCCCCCGTATCCCCCCTTGTTTGTCCAGATTTCCCACACTTGCCCGGCAAAGCCGGCCGGCGCCGGGAAATTCCGGGCGCCCCCTTAAACAATAACTTCTTCGGCAACGGGTTTGAGCGCTACCTGACGGTAAATCAAATCGGCATCGGCGGTGACTTTGGCAATGCGCTTGGCAAAGTAATAGACCCGTTTCAGATATTCAATAATCTCTATCTCTATGCGAAAGGTCTCCAGCCGGTTGGGTTCATCTGCGGTCAAACGGTTGGCCAGATGGTCCTCGGCCATATTTGCCAGCCGGTTAATCTCCAGCTTGGCGGCCATCACCTCTTCGGCTAACTCCTGATCTGATTTAGCCAGGGCTTCCAGTGCAGTTTCCACCGCCCAACTGACCTGTTCGTGCAGGGCCGAGAGCACTTCCTGCGTGGCCTCGCTCATCCGGACATTGTGTTGAAGCCGTTCACTGCCGGCCTCAACCATGTTGGTTTCAATCATATCGGCAATGTTCTCAATGTGGTTGGCCACAGCCATATAGTCGGCAACATGGTCTGTGTCACGAGACAACAGATTAGATTGCGACAGTTTTCCCAGATAGGTTACCACCGCAGCGTACAGCGAATCGACATCGTCGTCCATTTCGGCCAGTGCGGACAGATCTTTCTCTGTACCGTTAAACACTACAGGCAATGATTTTTTCACCATTTTAACCGCAGTATCGCCCAGGCGGCCCAGTTCAAGCTGAACCCGATCCAGAGCCAGATTCGGCGTGGGCAGCAGCGAATCATCCAGATATTTGGGCTGTCCAACCTCCGATTCAGGCTCAACCCGAATTGGAATGAGTTTATTCATCAACCAGACCAGTTGCCTGGGAAATGGGACAAAGATCAACATAATGACCACGTTAAATACTGTATGGGCGTTGGCAATCTGGCGCGGCGTCTCGGCGGCCATTCGCTCAAACCCGGACAATTCCGGGTAGCTGGGCGATATCCAGGCAACCAGGGCGCCAAGTTGAGGAATAAACGGCAGCCAAATGAGCATCCCGGCAGTTCTAAAGATTGTGTGAAGCACCGCTGCCTGAACAGCCTCGCGCGGTTTGCCAATAGAGGCCAGCAGGGCCGTAATGGTAGTGCCGATGTTTGCCCCAAAGGTCAGGGCAATACCTGCTTCAAGGGTTATAAGCCCCTGCGCTGCCAGGGCAATAATTACCCCCACAGAGGCTGAAGAGCTTTGGATAATAGCTGTAAATACAAGGCCAACCAGGATGCCGTACAAAGGGGTTTCCATATGCCCCATCAAATTGATGAACGGCTGGTAGGTGCGCAGGGGTTTGGTGGCCCCGCTCATAACCGTCATCCCAAAAAAGACCAACCCCAGCCCCATAATCATAACACCGTACTGCTGAACTTTTTTTCGCCTGGCGGTAAAAAGCATTAAAAAGCCGATGGCAACCAGCGCCAGCGAATATTTTGTCACCTTAAAGGCCACAATCTGGGCGGTAACGGTGGTGCCGATACCGGCCCCCAGCATCACCCCAATCGACTGTTCCAGAGTCATCAATCCGGCAGTGATAAAACCTACAACCAGGACGGTGGTTACTGACGACGATTGGATGATAGCCGTAACCACGGTGCCAACCAGCACCCCCATAAAACGGTTGGTGGTCAGCCTGGCCAGCAAAGATTTCATCTGGGACCCGGCCACAATTTTCATGGCCTCGGTCATCTGCTCCATACCGTAAAGAAACAGGGCCAGCCCACCGAGTAACCCCATAATCAGCGCGCCAAATTCCACTGTTTCTGCTGCGAAAATTGAGTGCATCGTTACCTCCTCTTTGAGTAAATGTTAAATTGTAGAACTTCACTGACAATAGCGAACAGCTAATTGCTGATTTTTTAGAAGGAGATAAAAAGAACTTTCCGGTAGAGCCGGTTCTCTTAAGGAATGGTGCGTAAATAACTTACCCAATTGGTGGTGACAACAGATTGCGTATTGCGTAAAGAGAGAAATTATACGCAGTACAAGCAAACGGGGAAGTTAATTAATTCGGCTCTACAGGATTTCGCAGGATTAAAGTAAAAAATTTGCCACGGATTGCACAAATTAACACGAAAAAATAAAAAATCAGTGAAATCAGTGAAATCAGTGGCAGATAAAATACGCT
>CAYWSS010000881.1:0-2207 GCA_964460505.1 uncultured Caldilineaceae bacterium
TTAGGTGGCTCGGTCGGAGACCGGCCACAGCACCGGGTTTACTGAACCTGTACCCCAGAAAAGTTTTCGCCCAACGATTTGCGTATTACATACTCCATAGTGCGGCAAGCCGCAAATTAACAATAAACAATTAACAAATTTTGGTTACGGCTTTGCTGCGTTATGCAATACGAGGAAATGGGCAAGTTAATTAATTCTCATTCCTAAGTTCTAAGTCAAGTTCTAATTGATGGGTGTAGCATTGGGCCTTGTGCCCTTTTTACTACTGTAACAATGCCCGCAAGAGGCTTAACTACCCGTCAAAACAAAGTTGACTTAGCACTAAGCGGCGGACGGCTTTATTTGAAACATTGGGTGGCCGGCTAAAAATTATTTTTCCGGAAATCCTGAAGTGGGTCTATTCGACTTCGGGTGACCAGTAGGCTAAACTGGGTACAATCTTTACTTTTGTGCCTACCTCCGTCCAATCGTACAAGGTGGCCGCGTCTTCATCGCTTAAAATAACGCAGCCGTAGGATACCCGCTGTCCCAGGTAGCCATCCCACAACTTGTATCCGGTATGTTTTACAATTGGCAGGGAATGAATGCCGTTTTGCAGTGGGCCGGCCCAGTAAATTCCCATCCAAAAAGGCATATCCAGATTCCAGGTGCCGGCGTAGGCCACATCTATTTTGTTAAGAATTTCAAACTCACCTACGGCGGTATCGCGCCCCGGTTCGCCGGTGGAAACCACAAAATCAAAGACCTTTTCCTCGCCATCAAATACCCACATCTGCTGCTCGGCAATCCCCACCAAAATCAGCCTGTCTTCAATGGCAGGCGTGGGCGCAGGCTCCGGCGTCGGTGGAACCATTGCCAGCTCTACCTCGGCCAGCAGCCGGTGCGGCTCATCCAAATCCGGGCGCAAATGTACAGCCGACTCAAATGCTTGTTTTGCTTGCCCCAACTCGCGGGCGGCTTGCTGCGCCATGCCGCGGTTTAAGTAGGCGCTGTAAAGCAAATCTCGCGTGTTGATGTAATTTGGATCCTCGGCCCGGGCTTTTTCCAATTCTGCAATGGCTTCCGGCCATTGGCCAGCCTGATAATGATCGGAGCCGGCCAAATAGGCCGACGCCAGACGCACCTCGCGTTTAATACGGGGCTGCTCCGGCACAATCTGCAGCGATTGCTCAAACCGGGATAACGCCTCTTTAACGAATCCGCGGTCGCGCAAAGAAATTCCTGTTCGGAAATAAGCCACCGACAACTGCTGAACGACACGTTCAGAGTCGGGTTCCCGCTCGCGCAGCTGTTCTAACGCAGATGCAGCTTGCGGCCAATCTTCATCTACCCAGGCCGCATCCAGCTCTGCGTGCAGAGCAGCATTTTCATCCTTTGGCCCAGAGTCATTGCCTGTCTCACCGCCAGGTACTGCATCCGCATCACCTGTTTCGGAAGATACAGCAGGTTTAATATTGTTATTGGCCTTGGCCGCGCCGCTAATCTCTACAATCAGCCCAAAAAATAGAATCAGCAGGCCAATGACTACCGCCAACAGTGCCAACCCGAACGCAAAAGCATTAAAAACAGTAAATAATTTTTTGTCAGTTTTTTCAGGAGGCATCGCGGGCGGAGGTTCCGCAGGCGGTGTTTTGAGGTGTTCTTTCTGGCCCGGTATCTGGACCACCGGGCTTTGTTGGGTGGTAGATTTTTCAGAAAAGCGATGAACCAGCCACTGTTCGGCGCGCGTTACGCTGGGGTGTTCGGGGTTGAGCTTTTTTGCCTGGGCCAACGCTGTTTCTGCTTCGGCCCTGTCCACGGCCATCGCCGATAACCAAATCCAGGCCGCCTGATTAAGGGGTTGTTCGGCCACAACTGCACGCAAAATCTTTCGCGCTTCGGATTTTTTTCTGTTTTTAGCCAGGGCAATTGCTTGCTCTAACGTACTGTTTTTGGGCGTGGGATTGGTTTTATTTTGAGAAGACATCCAGCACATTCACAAATGTTAAGATATTATGTATACTATTATAGCGAACTTCCATTAATATGCAATCAAGAATCAGGTGCGTTTCAGGGTATTCATCCCCTGAGAAAACCTTAAGCCTTATGTCCCATTGATAGCAGTCGGAGGCGATGCTATAATTTTTATAGCTCCAGAGTAGATTAGAGTTGCTCCCTTTTAAGAAAAACCAAGTGACCGGCACTTGAACATTTGCTATAGAGAGGCT
>CAYWSS010000882.1:0-2199 GCA_964460505.1 uncultured Caldilineaceae bacterium
GGCAATCCGCTTTTTGCGGCTGCCGTTTAGCAGTTTGGGATTGCGCCGCTCTTTAAGAGTCATTGAGCTGATGATGGCCTGGGTTTGCCCCAAGCGCCCTTCCATGTCTTCCTGAGAAATGGTGCGAGTCAGGTCGCCCATACCGGGAATCATCTCCATCACTTTGTGCAGCGGGCCCATCTTCTTGACCTGCTGTAACTGTTCCATAAAATCTTCCAGGTTAAAATCGCCTGACAGCAGCTTCTTTGCGCCGCGTTCGGCAACCTCTTCGTCAATAACCTCTTCCGCCCGCTCAATGAGAGACAGCACATCGCCCATCCCCAAAATCCGGGAGGCCAGCCGGTCGGGGTAAAAGACTTCCAGTTCGCTTGATTTCTCGCCGGTTCCTAAAAACTTAATGGGCACCCCGGTGACTTCTCTAATGGAAATCGCCGCACCACCACGAGCGTCACCATCAATTTTGGTCAGGATAAGCCCGGTTACATCAACCTGATCGTGAAACCCCTGCGCAACCCGAACTGCTTCCTGGCCGGTCATCGCATCAGCCACCAGCAGCACTTCCTGTGGATTGGTTTTTGTCTTAATTTGACTCAACTCATCCATCAGCGCTTCGTCAATTTGCAATCGACCGGCGGTATCCAGAATGACTACGCTGTTGGCCCCGGTTCTGGCGGCCTTAATGGCGTTGGCGCAAATCTGGGGCGGCGGCACCGACGTGTCTTCGGCATAGACCGGAATATCTAACTGGCGACCGAGCACTTTGAGCTGTTCAATAGCTGCCGGGCGACGGGTATCGGCGGCAACCATCAACGGGCTTTGGCCTGATTTTCTAAGGTGCAGGGCCAGCTTGGCCGAAGTGGTAGTTTTACCGGACCCCTGCAAACCGACCATCATCAGTACCCGTGGCGAACCACCCCCAAGATTCAGCGGCACCGAATCTCCCAGAGTGGCCAAAAGTTCTTCGTGAACAATTTTGATAACCTGCTGCCCCGGAGAGATGTTTTTGCTGACTTCCGCGCCAACCGCCCGTTCGCGCACGCGCTTAACAAAAGCTTTGACAACCTTAAAGTTAACGTCGGCCTCAAGTAGCGCCAAACGCACCTCTCTCAACGCTTTATCAACATCGGCCTCCGACAGCCGGCCGCGCCGAGTAAGTTGGTCAAACACACCCTGGAGTCTATCTTGCAGATTTTCAAACATATGCTAAAGTTTCAGCCAAAATTTAGTCCTTTGAGAAAGGGTCAGCTTTCGCCAAAGGACATGCGCTTACAGAAATTGGTTTATTCCAAAGACAAAGTGGCATTTTATCGCACCTGAAGGGATTCGTCAAATTTCTTATGTCAGGAATTAGCCCCCGCCAGATTGCTGTCGATTTTTTTCTTTTGCCTGGATGACATAGTTATGCCATAATCAAGTCAGGATAAAATACAAAAATGATGACCGGCGAATAACTTTATTTATGTCTGACGAACAACCCTCGATCAAACTGAGCAAACGGGAGCAGCAGGTTCTGGAACTGGTGACAACCGGAGCCAGTAACAAAGAAATTGCGCAGCAATTGGTTATCAGTGTAAACACCGTAAAAGTGCACATGCGCAATATCTTTGAAAAAATGGAGGTGCAATCCCGTACCGAAGCCACCACTCTGGCTATTCAGGAAAAACTGGTTTCCGTCACCGAGCCGGAAAGCGGGGCAGCCGGCGAAGGCAACTTTGCGCCCATTGTGGCAAAAACCTTTCTGCTCAGGGCCAATCCCCCGTTGGCATTACCGCGATGGCAGCAATTTTATCTGCTCCTGGCTCTGTTACCGGTGGCCATTGTGGCCACAATTCCTTTTTTTCCCGGAGAGACCCAAAAAAGCGTCCCCAATCTCCCGGTTCTGTATACACACCCGACTCCCCCCGCGCCGCCACCTGCGCCTTCTGGCGGCAATAACAGTCGCTGGGCCACACAACCATCAATGCCCACCCGCCGGGCAGGGTTGGCCCTGGCGGCGTTTAAAAAGCAACTCATCGCTATTGGCGGCGTTCGGGGTAACAACAAAACTACTCGCTCTGTAGAAATTTTTGATACCGTCTCCGGCAACTGGACAGAAGGCGACACCAAACCTTCGGCCACAACCAGTATTGCTGCGGCCGTTATCAACGAAAAAATCTACGTGCCGGGGGGCTGCTCCGATACCGGCCGGGCCACCGGCAC
>CAYWSS010000883.1:0-2187 GCA_964460505.1 uncultured Caldilineaceae bacterium
TAGTGGCAGATAATACGTTTTTTATAGAGCGATCCTGCAAACTACCAGAGAGCCCGAATTTTTTATTTCTAATTCGAGAAATTTGCAAAACGCCTGTGCTGACCTGCCAGGGGGCCGGCGCAAGTGTTCGGTGCAGAGATTTTTAGCCAACCTGAATAGATACGCGTTTGTATATGAGTGTTTTAACGGTGACGTTCTTTCAAAACGGCCAGCACATCAGCCCATTTGATGCCCCGGCTTTCCAGCAGCACCAGGCTGTGATAAATGAGGTCGGCCATTTCTCCGGTAAGCTGCTCATCCGATTGGGCGAGGGCCGCCACCACGACCTCGGTGGCCTCTTCGCCCACTTTTTGAGCCGCTTTCGGACGGTTGTCAAGCAGTTTGTTAGTGTACGATCCCGGTTTGGGATTCGCTTTTCGGTCAGCAATTATTTGGGTGAGTGTGTGTAAAAAATCAGTCATTTGTCTTTCCTGATTACAGGTTACAGGTTACAGGTTGCAACCCGCTACTTGCTACCTGCTACCTCAAACATCGAGTCTCGTTCCGGGCCAACAGAGACAAACTTTATCGGCACGCCGGTTAATGCTTCGATGCGGTTTAGATAATTTTGGGCGGCTGCCGGCAGTTCGGCCCAGCTTCGGGCCTGGTTGGTTGTGTTTTTGGGCCAGCCGGGCCAGCTTTCGTAAATGGGTTCAACAACTTCGTAGATGGGAGTATCCGGCACATAATTGATGGTGGTGCCGTCGGGCAGGCGGTAGCCGGTACAGATTTTTAGCTCGGCCATGCCGTCAAGCACGTCCAGTTTGGTAATGGCAAGCTGGGTGAAGCCGTTGAGGTAGGCCACATAATTCAGGGCCACTGCATCCAGCCAGCCGCAGCGACGCGGCCGGCCGGTAGTGGCTCCATACTCGTTGCCGCTTTCGCGTAGAAATTGTGCTATTTCATTATCCCCCTGATCCGTCGGCACAGGACCGGCCCCTACAGCCGTGGTATACGCCTTAACCACGCCAATCACCCGCTCAAGCGCTTGCGGCGGTAATCCGGCTCCCACCGGGGCAAAGGTGGCCGTGGGGTTGGAAGACGTAACGTAAGGGTAAGTGCCCCAATCCAGATCTCGCATGGCGGCCAGTTGCCCTTCCAGCAAGATGGGCTGCCCTTGCTGATAGGCTTCCCGTACCAGGGGCAGGGGGTCGATCAATTTGGATGCAAGCTGCGCTTTCCATTCCATACATTGCTCAAAAAGGTCTGCGGCAGCGAGCGTGGGTTGGCCAAAGTGAGCCAGCTCAAGATTGGCCCGCTCTGTGGCTTTTTCCAGCCGGGGCTGTAGCCAGTCGGGGTGCAGCAGATCCCCCAGCCGCAGCCCACGGCGGGCGGCCTTGTCGCTGTAAGCCGGGCCGATACCCCGTTTGGTGGTGCCGATGGCTTTATCGCCGGAGGCCGTTTCCTGCAAGCCGTCCAGCAGGCAGTGATACGGCATTAGCATTTGCGCCCGCTGAGAAATGTAAAGGTTGCCGGTATCCACGCCGGCAGCCTCCACAGATTCCAACTCTTCCAGCAGTGTGGCCGGATTGATTGCACATCCGGTGCCAACCAGACATTTTGTGTTGGCATAAAAAATACCGGAGGGAATCAGGTGCAGCTTAAATTCGCCGTAATGATTAACCACCGTGTGCCCGGCATTGTCTCCCCCTTGAAACCGGATGACCCAACTCATTTCCCCGGCCAGCGCATCCACCATCCGGCCTTTGCCCTCATCGCCCCATTGAGCGCCTACTATCGCAGTTACCGGCATTAGAAACCTCCTTCTTCTTTTTTGCCCGTTCTTGTAATATTTTCTGGCTGACTGTTTTCTGGCCTGGTCAGGAAGCTTTGCAGATCAGCCCGATCTTTTCTGAGTTGGAGTTGATCCTCGCGCTGCCACAACCGGCGCAGGCGCATCCCCTCCAAAATATAGCTGAGAACCAACGTGGCCATACTGCTCAATGCGCCAATGGCTCCCCCGACCAGAATTAGCAGAATTTCTCTATCGATCACAGCACCCCAAAGTATTGCGTATTACGTATTGCGTATGTGCTTTTATACGGAATAACGCAGTACGCAATACGCGGCACGACAATTAATATCTTGGAAAAAGTAACTACTTAGGCACACACCTTTGTAGCCGCTATCGTAGCGTCCTTTTGCCGT
>CAYWSS010000884.1:0-2183 GCA_964460505.1 uncultured Caldilineaceae bacterium
TATTGCATAAAGAAGGGGGCTAATACGCAATACGAAATACGGGTGTTATTTAGGAAAAAACTTTTCTGGACATCTATAAGTCACGGAGGCTCCTGCCGTTGCATCAAGATATCAGGCCCATTACAATTGCTGTCAACAATCAAAAAGGGGGCGTGGCCAAAACAACCACCTGCCTGTCACTGGGGGCATGTCTGGCAGAGATGGGCTACTCTGTGCTGCTCATTGACCTTGACCCGCAAGCGCACCTGACCATGTCGCTGGGCATTCAGCCCAACGACCTGCACCGCACTATTGGCGATGCGTTGCTGGGGCAAGCCAGCCTGGTCAGCGTTAGCCGCGAAAGCGCGGTGTTCGATCTGGATATCGTGCCGGCCAATCAAAACCTGGCCCTGATTAACAAAATTCTGTACCAACAAAAAGGGTACGCGTTTCGCCTGAAACAGATGCTGGCAGATTTACCGGAAGATTTCTACGAAGTGATTATTATCGACGGCCCCCCCACGGTAAACACGCTCACCCTCAATGCGCTCACCACCGCCAACCTGCTCATCATCCCCATTCAGTGCGAATATTACGCCACCCGTTCGTTGAACCACATTCTGAAGCTGACAAAAATGGTCCAGAGCAAAACCAACCCCAGCCTGACCTACCAGTTGCTGATTACCATGTTCGACCGGCGAAACAAAATATGCCGCCTCATCTATGACAGAATGCAGAAATCGATGGGGGCGCGCCTGTACCAGACTATCATCGAAATTGATACAAAATTAAAAGAAAGTCCGGCATTTGGCCAACCCATTACCTGCTACGCTCCAAACACCCGCGCCGCAAATCAATACCGGGCCCTGGCAAAAGAGTTGATGCAAAATGGTCGAAAAAAAACTTGAGCAGCATCTGGACGACATGTTCGCCGCGCTGAACCATGCCATTAACAAAGCCGGTTCTCCCCCGGAAAAAACAACCGGCGATGATTTTACCGCCAATTTCCTGGAAGAACTGCTGGCAACGACAGATGATTATCCACCCCATCCTTCAGACGAAACCCCAACCCAACTGGAGCCGAAGGTTCAAGTCCGCACCACCCCCACAAAACTGCGCAGCGTATCTTCCGAAATTCAAGTTGCTGAACAGCAATCTGTAACTCACCTTTCTCCAATTGAATCTAAAGAACAAGCCATCACTCTGTTAAAATCTCCTGACTCCGCATCCCGAGTCCGGGCGGTTGAATATCTGGCGCAATTTCAGCAGGAATGGACGATTGACCTGTTATTACAGGCTGCTGCTGACAGCAGTCGGGAGGTGGTCTGGCAGGCATTGCAATCACTGCTGCAAATCCGCGATAGTGTCAACCACCGGATGCAGGCTTTGTCCCACTCGCCGGCAGCGCATTTGCAGCGGGGCAGTGAGATTTTTATCTCTTACCTGTTGGGGCAGCCCATGCTGTTTGTACCGGGCGGCCCTTTTTTGATGGGCAACCACCCCACGATGGATGGCATGGCCGGCCCCAACGAGTATCCCAGGCACGAGGTTTGGCTACCCGGCTACTGGATGGCCCGTTATCCAATTACCAACGCCCGTTTTCAATATTTTGCTATCGAAACCGGACACTCTCCCCGCAAGGGAGGCGGCCCGGTGGGGCAGGATAATTCGCCCGTGGTGGGGTTAAGCTGGTACGATGCGCTAAACTATTGCGGCTGGTTAAGCCAACGCAGCGGCCTGGCCGTAACGCTGCCCAGCGAAGCCGAATGGGAAAAAGCAGCGCGCGGCACAGATGGCCGCCGCTACCCGTGGGGCGAGCGCGACCCCACTCCAGCGCTATGCAACCTAAAACAGCCGGCCCCCGTTGGGCAACATTCGCCTCAGGGTGACAGCCCCTACGGCTGCGCTGATATAATTGGCAATGTGTGGGAATGGACCCGGAGCGCTTACGTGCCGTATCCGTACGATGCGGCCGATGGCCGGGAAAAGCTTGGGGGAACTCAGAACCGAACCATTCGAGGGGCTTCGTTTAATAATATCGAGCGGTTTGCCCGCTGTTCGTTCCGCTACAGTCTGGAACCGACAGATACGCTGCCGGCGCTGGGTTTCAGGATAATTGTGTCCGCAGATTGATTGCGTGATGGTTACAGGGATCCCCCCGTAACCGGATAGCAAACCGGTTTGGTGGTGGTTAAGTTGTAACT
>CAYWSS010000885.1:0-2182 GCA_964460505.1 uncultured Caldilineaceae bacterium
CCCACTGTGTGGTTTAGCAGTGGGACATTTTTTATAATCCGGCTCAAGTTGTTATACTGGGGAGCAGGAAGCAGGGAGCTATTCCCCGCTCGTAGTCAGCCTCGAAGCGGTAGCGGAGTGGCGTTAGACGACCGAAGGTCCGCTGCGTTGCGTATCTGGTTACGAACATTTTATACGAGGAGTAAGGGAAAAGTGACGATCAGCCCCCAGATAGACAAATGGGGAACTCATCACCCTTTCCCCCTACTCCCTGGCCCGTATTTCTAACCCATCCGGCAAGGCCGAAACCTGGGTTAATCTGGCGTATTTTATGTCAAACTAATCCGCGCATTACCTTGACTTTTTTAGGTAAAATGGTATCATACACATGCTAGCGTCCTTTTCGTCGATTGTGACGGAAAGGAGTGTGAAAAATGCAACGTGGCCGACTACTGATCATTCTTGGCATCATTCTGGGCCTGGCAACAGTAGCTGCGATTGCCTTTCTTTTCTTTGGAGGAGGAGGTATAGGCGGGGGCGAACCTGTCCCGGCAGAACCCGTTGAGGTTCAACAAGAAGAACCCGGACAGTCCCCTATCCCTACAACACAGGTGATTGTGGCTTTGCAGCCCATCGCCAGAGGCTCTGAATTTGTAGCCGGCTCTATTGGGCGCAGAGACTGGCCGGCTAATAACGTGCCACCGGATATTATTGCCGATGAAGCAGAAACCATTGGCAAAGTGGCCAAAACAGAAATTGTGCAGGGCCAGGTGCTGGTCCGCAGTATGCTGGTAGATAAAGGTGTTTCCGGAGAAGCGTCGTTAAATATTCCTCCCGGCCGGGTAGCCGTAGCTTACCCGATAAACCGCCAGACCAGTGTGGCTTACGCCATCCAACCCGGTGACTTTGTTGATATTCTCATTACATCATTCTTTATTGATGTTGATGAAGAATTTCAAACCCCGTTGCCTAATAAAACGCGTTTCTTTTTCCCTCAATTTGATAAAGAAACCGGTGTCCAAACAGGTGTATCAATAAGCGACCCCATTGACGAAGGGCGCTTTGAAGTGGCCGAAGGTGATGTGGCTGCGGTAATTGTTGCCCGGAGTTCGCAAATTCCGCGGCGCGTGGCCCAACTAACGGTGCAGGCCGCCAAAGTATTACGGGTTGGCCCCTGGATTGAAGAACCTGCCCCTGCCCCGCCGGAAGGTGAGGAAGGTCCACCGCCACCCCCTCCACCGCCTGATATTGTAACGCTGGCAGTTACACCGCAAGATTCCCTGGTAATGTTGTGGCTTCGTCAAAGCGGTATTTATAGCGAAATGGCATTGCGTTCAGCCGGAGAAGATCAGGCTGACCATCTTACTGAGGCAGTGACCCTGCAGTATATGCTCACCCGGTTTAATATTGCGGTGCCGCCCAAAATTGAATTTATTATGGCTACGGCAGTTTCTGATATTGAAAGCCAGTTTGAAGACATTAGTATTGTAGAACAGATTAGTGAAGACCAAGGCCAATAGATAGGTCTTATTTACTAATTATTGTTCAATTATGATGCTCTCCTTTCCGAAAGATTAACGCAATATATTGCCTTTTATACGGTTAAGAGGCAATATGTTGCGTAAGCTTTATTAACTGTAATAACTAACAGCAAGATTTTGCTTTTGCGGCAGCAAATTTCTATTTTCTTCTAAGTAAATCTACCCAAAACCAAAAAACAGCCAGGAAGATAATTTATGTCAGGATCAGTTGCTCCGCTTGCAGATGGGGCTGAAAAACAGAAAATTCGTCTACTGCTGGTAGATGATATTCCGGAAACCCGTGAAAATTTACGAAAGCTCCTCTTCTTTGAATCTGACATTGAGGTCGTGGGGGCCGCTACCAATGGCGAAGAAGGCATTCAGATGGCAGTGGAACTGAAGCCGGATATTGTGTTGATGGACATCAACATGCCCGGCGTTGACGGGATCACCGCCAGCGAGCGTATTAGCCAGCAGGTTCCTTTTACACAGATAATTATGATGTCTGTGCAAGGGGAAGCCGATTATTTGCGTCGCTCAATGCTGGCCGGGGCCAGAGAATTCCTGATAAAGCCATTTTCCAGTGATGAACTGGTCAGCAGCATTCGGCGGGTTTATCAGTTGGGGGCCGGCCGGCGGCAGGCTATGCCTGCTATGCCCCAGTCACCGGCCGGCACCGGCCC
>CAYWSS010000886.1:0-2180 GCA_964460505.1 uncultured Caldilineaceae bacterium
AAGTTAAGTCCTCCCCCCTCCTGAGGGGGAGTTAGAGGGGGGTAAGTAGTTACAATTGTCAATTAATTATTCACCATTTTTCAGAGTGCACAGGCAATATTCAGCCTTTTTTTCTTTTGTTACCTTCTTTAATTAGCTTGATACGTATGCTCCCCGCCCCTCCCCCTGCCAGGGGGTTGAACGCTTACTGCGCAACAGATGATTGTCATCATCCTATATTCTATCCGTTAACACCATTCTTCAGAAAAATCCCCGCGCAAAAGTGACAGATGTCATTTTATAACAGTGACATCTGTCACTGTTGTTCAATGGCCAATCTATTGTATGATAAGAGTTACATATAAAACTTTTCTTTTTCAACAAAAGGGGTAGTTATGTCTCGTTCAATGTATCAGTGGGGTTTTGGCGCAGCCATTGCAATTGCGCTTACGCTGGGGTTGGCCGCTATTTGGTTTACAGTAAATTTAGCCCGGGCCGAAGAACTGCCCTACGTTGACCTGAGCCAGCGGGAACCGCTGCCCGCCATTGCCCCGGCCCAAGTGGTGCCCCTGCGCCTGGCCGTAGCCGCTATCTTTTCTCCCAAAGGCACTATGCAAAGTTACAGTGGTTTGGCCGCTTACCTGGAGGGCAAATTGGACCGTCCGGTAGAATTGATCCAGCGCCGCACCTACGCCGAAGTGAATGATTTGATTGAGCAGGGTAAAATAGATTTGGCCTTTGTTTGCACCAGCGCCTACGTGGCCGGGCACGATGACTTTGGCATGGAACTGCTGGCCGCGCCCGAAGTGGAAGGGGAGCAGGTTTACTACTCGGAATTAATTGTGCCGGCTGCCAGCCCGGCCCAAACTATAGCCGATCTGCGCGGCAAAGTTTTTGCCTTTACCGACCCCATGAGCCACAGTGGGCGGGTTTACCCCACCTATTTGCTGTGGCAGCAACTACACACCACCCCCGAAGATTTTTTCAGCCGCACCTTTTTTACCTACAGCCATGACAAAGCCATCGAGGCCGTAGCCGCCGGCATTGCCGATGGGGCCGCCGTAGACAGCATGGTGCTAAAATACGCCCTGGCCCGCGACCCTCAATTAAAAGATAAGGTTAAAGTTATTCACCGCTCACCCGCCTTTGGCATTCCGCCGGTGGTGGCGCCGCCCCAGTTATCGCCCCGCTTAAAAGCCGAGTTGCGCCAAATTTTATTGGATATGCCCAACGACCCCGCCGGCCGGCAGGTTCTGGCCGATTTAGGCTTTGACCGCTTCACCATTTTAGATGACGCCGCCTACAACACCGCCCGGCAGGTTATTGAAGCCACCGGAGTATTACCGTGAACACGCCGGCCCTGCGCCAATACCCCCACCTGAATACCTGGCTGGAATGGTGGTGGGCCTGGGCCGGAGGCGTGAGCGTCCGCACTAAAATTATGGGCATTGTGCTGACCCTCACCATCCTTTTGGGCCTGGGTGTTACCTGGCAAGTACGGCTGATGATGAATTACACCCTCCTGGCCGAACTGCAAGAACGCGGCCAAGCCCTGGCCAGCGACCTGTCTGCCCGCAGCATTGACCCCATCCTGCTCAACGACACCTTTGCCCTGCACGAACTTTTAACCGAAACCTTAACCAACCACCCCGATATTGTGTATGCCTTTGTGGTGGCCCCCCAGGGCCAGGTATTGGCCCATACCTTTGACAACGGTTTTCCCACCGAACTGCTTCACCTGAATACCCCCTTTAATAAAACCGATATTCGCTACCAGCTTTATAACAGCAACAAAGGCCACATTCACGATTTTGCCGCCCCCATCTTTAACGGCAAAGCCGGCGTGGTGCGGCTGGGCGTTAGCGAAACCCGCATGGATAACACCATCAACGCCGTCACCGGCCAAATGCTGCTAACCACCCTGCTGGTAGCTATAGTTGGTATTGTGGCCGCCACCCTGCTAACCTGGCTGTTAACCCGCCCCATTTTACAACTGGTTGACACCACCCGGCGCGTAGGCCGTGGCGATTTGACCGCCCATGCCCCTCACTGGGCCGATGATGAAATTGGCAGCCTGGCCGACGCCTTTAACCAGATGGTGACCGATTTGCAAACCAGCCGCCGGACCATTGCCGAAAAAGAAGCCGCCCGCACCCGCCTGCTGGCCCAACTGATTGACGCCCAGGAAGAAGAACGCCGCC
>CAYWSS010000887.1:0-2173 GCA_964460505.1 uncultured Caldilineaceae bacterium
CAATTCGTGGCAAATTCTTTACTTTGATCCTGCGAAATCCTGTAGAGCCAATTTTTGAAAGGTTGTTGCTGCATTGAGCGACGTCTGTTCGATGGTTTGAAAGCCGGTCTCAGTGAAGGTACAAATTCAGTGAACCCGTCAAAATCGCGCTCGGGCCGGTCTCTTAACCGCGCCCGCTTAGGTGGCTTGGTCGGAGACCGGCCACAGCGCCGGGTTTACTGAATTTGTACCAGTGAAGAGTTCTTCAAGCGCCGCAGGTTGGCACAACGGAAATCGAAGCCCTTGGTCCAGCGTTTCTGCCGCCGGATCGATAGCGATGGCGGCATCCCAAAAGTAGCGCAGCATTTCCATCTTGCCGGCGTAGTTCCACACATAGACGGCAATTAGGCCATCGGGCAAAACGGCGCGGCCCATTTCAGTCAGTGCTGTTAGCAGGTCAGGCATAAAATTCAGGGCCAAGCCAGACACCACAGCATCAAACGTATTGGACTCCACCGGCAGGTCGAGCGCATTGCCTATCCTGAATTCTACCCGGCTATCGGACACAGACTGGCGGGCAAAGGCAATAAATGCGTTAGAAGGATCTACGGCTGTCACCTGAGCCGGTGAAGTCTGGTTGAGAATCGATTCGGACAACGCCCCTGTGCCGCACCCCACATCAAGCCAGCGTTGGCCGGACGGCGGATCGAGCCAGTTCAAAAATTCTTGGGCAACGAATCGATTCCAGCGTCCCATAAAGGTTTCGTAGGGATTTCCACTTTCCCGGGGATCAATTTACACAGACATTCTCCTCGTCCTGTTTGGCTACTGGTTATACAATTCAATTTTGATTATCCTTCGGGTACGCTTGACCTTCATCTTGATTAGATGCTGCGGTGGATGCGTGTCTATGAATCCAGACCCAGCGACTATTCTCATTTTTAAGAACGACCGTCCAACGTACCGGGACGGTTAGTTGATTTTCCATATATTCCAGGTGTATTGAAAGTGTGGCAGAAATTACAGCATGATCACTTGATATACGTGTGTCCACCCAATCCCACTCAAATTTATTCGCGGTGGCTTCATCAAAATTTCTCAGGAATAGCTCTTTTACCGCATCGCGCCCTACACAAAGTTCATCTGCGCCGGTTCCAATGACTGATATATTGTCAGTATCATCAAAAACGCGCATAAGCGCATCAATATCTTTAGCGCAATAGGCATCCGCATAATCTTCGAGAGTTGATTTAATTGCTTCCATAGGCTACGCTATTCTCCTTTTTCCGGCCAACCAGAATCCGGCACAGAGTTAATTAATGGTGCTGCCAGGCGAATTGAACAGGAAATATCCACTCAAGTCGATTGACCGGTGTCTAAAATAATTTGCGGACTACAGACTAGACCATCACCTTGGTCACATCTTTTATCGCGCCCCGATTCTCCAGCGGCACATTGGCGCCCTCACGCTCGGGAATTTTGGCAGCGCGGCTGATTTGCGCACCGCACACTTTATAATCGGGAATTTTGGCTCGCTTGTCAATGCGGTTGTCGGTGAGCGCGTTGGCTGCTGCTTCGGCAAAGTGGAAGGGGATAAACACGGTGCCCTCCGGCGAGCGGCCAGTGACCAGCAACCGCACGGTGATTTTGCCCCGCCGCGATGAGACATCCACCCATTCCCCGGTTTTGAGGCCGAGCCGGGCGGCATCGTGGGGGTGCAGTTCCACGGTACATTCCGGCCAGATGTCATCCAGAGCGCTGGCGCGGGTCATGGTGCCACCGTGCCAGTGGTACAGCAGCCGGCCTGTGCTGAGAATGAAGGGGAAGTCAGCGTCAGGCAGTTCGCTTTCGGTGCCGAATTCCACGGCGTAAAATTTGCCGCGCCCGCTGGGGAACTCTTCTTCAAACAGACAGGGCGTGCCGGGGTGGTCAAAATCGGGGCAGGGCCAGTGGACACCGCCCTCCCGTTCCAGCCGGTCGTAGTCGATACCGCCAAAATCCGGGGTAAGTTGGCGCATCTCTTCCCAAATTTCGGAGGGATGGCTGTAATCCCAACCCGCGGTTTCCAGTCCCAGCTCCGTTTCCAACCGTTTGGCCAAATCGCAAATAATTTTCCAATCGGCGCGGCTTTTTCCCGGCGCGGGATTATTTCGCGTACCCTGCAGCACCCTCCGACCCGATTTAGAAACGGGCC
>CAYWSS010000888.1:0-2159 GCA_964460505.1 uncultured Caldilineaceae bacterium
CCAAAGACAGGTCGCCTGACCGCGCCCGTTTAGGTGGCTTGGTCGGAGACCGGCCACAGCACCGGGTTTACTGAACCTGTGCCTTTGAGAGCTATCGTAGGGCCAGGTTATAACCTGGCCTCTACAGCAACCCGCTTTTACAATGCAAAGTATAACAACAAGGAGGTAATAGTTGCATCTCCCAAAAGGGGTATAGCGGAGGTATTTAGGGGGTAAAAAAAGGTGTAGGGGATTAAATTAACCCGGTATCTCTGGCGGCAGCCACAGCCTGAGTGCGGCTGTTGACACCGAGTTTGCCGTAGATATTTTTGGAGTGAACTTTAACCGTGCCCACGGAAATAACCAATTCCTGAGCAATTTCTTTGTTTGAATAACCCTGGGCGATGAGATTTAGCACCTCAAGCTCACGGTCGGTAAGGGGTTCTACCAGCGGTTGAACCGGCACAGAAGTAGCCGGTGATCGTGGGGCCGGCGGGGCCGGCAATGGCTGCGGCGCGGTGGGAAACGCAGCCAATAATGTATGGATGTATTCCGCCGGCAAAGCTTCGGATTGTGCATCGGGTAGATTATTCAGGGTATCGGTCAGCAGGTTGGCCATAGGTTGGCCGTAATCCACAAAGGTGCGGGTGAGTCCTTCCGGTTGGGCCGCCAGCAGCGCTTCGATAATTTCCTGCCGGGCTGCCGCAGCATTCTCCCGCCGGTGGTGTACCAGGGCCTGCAACGCCTGAATACCAACCGTAGCAAATGTTTGGGGCTGGGCGGTTTTGTGGGCCAGCAACCGGGCCGCCATCTTCTCGGCGGAATCAAGTTGTCCCAGTACAAAATAGGCGTGTCCAATGGTTGCATATACCTGCAAATGCCTGCCGGTAGTGGCCGCATTCAGTACCGGAGCAAAGGCTTGCATCTCTGCCCTGAGCGCATTCAGGTCGCCCTTAAAAATGAGTAATTTCAGGAGCAGAGTTTTAAATATGGGAAGCGGTGTCCCCAGATTGACTTCGCCAACCCGTTCTATCAACCTGCCATAGGTCTCAAAGGCTTCATCCCACTGGCCTTTAACGCCAAAAACCATTGCCAGCGCATAAAGCCCGGCCCCAACCGCCCGCATACCAAAACCAAAGCCATTTTCGCCGAGCCGGATGCCTTCTTGCAGGCAGGCTTCGGCGCGGGTTAAATCATTCCATTCGTAATAAATAAATCCCAGCTCTGAATTTGCCAGGGCATTGATAAACATTTTTCCGTGCGCGCTACGCTGCGTAGAGATAGAGAGTGACTGTTTATACAGCGCCGCAGCCTGGGCTAAGTTACCCCGAATCATGTGTCGTTCGGCCTGGTTGACGGTTGACAGCAAATGGCCGGTGTCATGTTTCAGGTTTTTCTGAAAATCACTGTAAACCTTATCGGCGGGTTCTGCATCGCCGTTTAGCCAGTAAGCCATTCCCAAATTCTGGGTGAGAAATCCCCTATAACCCACGTTAGCAGCCGGAATGATATCAAGCGCTTTGTGAAACAACGCAATTGCCGGCTCGGTTTCACCCTGCAATAACAGAATCTGGGCCCGAAGACCGGTCACAACACCCGGAACTTGCTCTGCTTCAAACTTGCCGCCAAACGGGGTGTTTTTCTTTCCAAGGCCGACCATCTCCTCCTGAATTTCAGGGATGCGGTTCTCAGCCTTATCCAGTTGCGCTTTACTGGCCTCTAAATTTCCGTTCAAAAAGAAAACCCAGGCCACTGCCAGCCCAAACGCGGGGCGCCCATCGGTGTACGATTCAGGCACAGCCTTGACCCAATCCAGCATCATTGATTTTTTACCGCCGGTGAACAATCCTTTGACATTGTTCAGCAGAAAGCGCTCTACGTTGGGATAATCCTTGGCCAGCAGCGCATACTTTACGGCCTTCTCAATGATGCCCTGCTGCTCGTACCAGGTTGACGCCCGATGGTACAGGGCATCCACATTGATGTTGGTTTTAAGCAGATGGTGACGCAGCAGGTCGGCAAAGAGGCGGTGGTAGCGATACCACTGGCGCTGGTCGTCCAGCGCCAGCACAAACAGGTTGGCTCCGGTCAACTGCTCCAGCATCTCCTGCCCGTTGGAATCGCCGGTAACGGCATTGCACAGGGGGCCGGTCAGGCGGGTCAGGATAGAGGTTTTTAGC
>CAYWSS010000889.1:0-2158 GCA_964460505.1 uncultured Caldilineaceae bacterium
CCTGACTGCCGGCAATGGTGCGGGCTTTGAGCAGGGCTTGTCTTTCCCACAGGCTGGCGTTCTTTTTTAAATAGCTAATGTGCGCATCAACGGTGTACACCAGCGCGCCGCTTTTTCCCCACGGGCGCAGGCGCATATCCACCCGGTATAAAAAGCCGGAATCTGTGGCCCGGCCCAGGATGTCGATGAATATTTGGCCCAGCTTCCAATATTTGTTTGATTCGGTCTCGGCCAGGAAAATAAGGTCGATATCGCTGCTGTAGTTTAGCTCCCGGCCGCCCAGTTTGCCCATACCGATAACGGCAAAGCCGGCCGGGTCGGTTTGAGATTGGCGCGCCGCCAGCAGCAGCGCAGCGTGGGCCAGGCTGTCGGCCAGATGAGACAGTTGCAGGGTGACGGTGGGTAAATCCAGCAAGCCCAGCAGATCGCAGGTGCCGATGCGCAGCAACTCCTGAAGCTGAAACCGGCGCAGTTCGTCCAGAGCCGGGGTGATGTCGGGCAGCGGGCTGTACTCGCCGGCTGCATAGGGTTCAATTATTGCTTCGGTTTTCCGGCAAAACTCCTCCGGGGTTTTGGGTTGAGACAGTTGGCGGGGGTCAAGCAGCCGGTCAAAATATTGGGGGGTGCGCAGTACAATTTCTGTCAGAAACTGGCTGCCGGCAAAAAGCGTAACCAGCACATTGAAGCCGCGCGGTTTATTGGCCAGGTAATTTAGCACGTCTACAGCGTGGTTAATGTTAGCTACAAATCGCTCAAAGCTGACCAGCACGCGGTTGGGTGCGGCAATGCCGGCCAGGGCCTGTAACAGCAACGGCAATCCGCCGGCCAGCGCCTCTCGCGTTTGGGGCGAGTGCCCCGCAATTTTTTGCAGTGTTTTGTAGGCGGCCTGCCAATTGTCAAAGCCAACCGGCGCCAGAATATTGCAAATTTGCTCGTCGCTTAATTGGTGGCGCAGCAAATTACCGCTGCGCTGGTACAAGGCTGTGGTCATGGTCACTTTACAATTCTGGTGATTTCTTTAAATTGCAAACCTTCGGCCACTCTGAGCATTTCAAACAGGGCCATTTCTGTGCTGGTCAGCGTTGCGCCTGCCGCTTTGATACGCTCGATTCCGAGTTGCCGGTTTTGTTCGGTGCGGGAGGAAACCGCATCGATGACCAGTTGCACTTCGTAATCATCGGCCAGCAAATCGACCGCGGTTTGGTAAACGCAAATGTGCGTTTCGATGCCGGTGACCAGTATTTGTCGCCGGCCTGTGGCTTGCAGTTGTTTCAAAAATAAGGTATTGCCGCAGCAACTGAAGCTCGATTTGCGGGTGGGTTGGGCCACATCCTGCAACAGTTCGGCCATGGCCGGGGTGGTGGAGCCCAGCTTTTCGGGCACCTGTTCCATCCAGATAATGGGCAGGTTTAGCACCTTTGCCCCTTTGATGATACGTTGCAGGCCGGCAAACATTTCATCTTTGTTGTGCATCAATTGGGCTAATTTGCCTTGTACGTCAATAATCAATAAGGCACTATTATCGATGGTGAGCATGGGTTGTTTCCTTTTTTATCTACTATGTAAATACCCCTCACCCCCCCATCCCCCTCTCCCAATTTGGGAGAGGGGGAGTCGCGTCAGCGACGGGGGTGAGGGCAACGACGCGCAGCCTGAGCTTGTCGAAGGCGATGTCAGCAGTAGGGAGAGTGAACGATTACGCCAGGATCGTGACATTACTATGAAACCGGCGGTTTTATACGGTGCGTGTCCACAGGATTACTAACTTATCCACAGGATTACTAACTTATCCACAGGATTACTAACTTGTGGCGCGGGAGAGAGTGGAGGTACATCCCCCATACGCGAAGCGTGCCCCTCTTTTTGGGTACACCTCCCGCGCCATAGGCGGCTCTTGCTCACTCCGGTTGTTCCCTCCCCATAACGTTTCCGCTAATCGATGCGCATCAGTACAAATTTGAGATAGCGAAATTCCGGAAATGCCAGAGGAGTCGGGTGGTCGGGCGGCTGGCCGTTTACGGTGAGGATGGTTGCCCGGCGGCGCGACCTGAATGCCCAATCCAGGCAGATGGTGAGAAATGCGAGGGCTGTGAAGGATGGCTCTATCGGGATGCGCGACTTCCCCGGCGCCGTGGTGCGTGCTTACGAGGCGGAGGGT
>CAYWSS010000890.1:0-2154 GCA_964460505.1 uncultured Caldilineaceae bacterium
GAATATTGACTCAGAGCTGTCTCATGTATGCTACCCCCCCAGAGACCGCTATAGACGCGCCTTTGTGCCGTTTTTCCCCCCCCCTCAAGCCCCCCCGATTCGGGGGGGAAGTTAAATCCTCCCCTCTCATGAGGGGGGAGCTAGAGGGGGGGAGTAGTTACCGCCAAGGTTAACATTTTTCAAAAAAATCAGGCTAATTGCCAACAATCCACCCAAAGGAGACTTGCTTGGAATGGTCGATAAAATATTTTCCCCCTTGGAGGTCTGGTTTGTGGTTGGCAGCCAGCATCTGTACGGCCCAGAGGCGCTGGAGCAGGTTGGGGCCAACGCCCAACAGGTGGCCGCAACGCTGAATCGGTCGCCACACGTACCCATCAATGTTGTCTTTAAGCCCATTGTTACCACTTCTGATGAAGTAACCCATCTGTGCATTGCTGCCAATTCGTCCGAGAATTGTGTGGGTTTGATTGCCTGGATGCACACCTTCTCACCGGCCGGAATGTGGATTACCGGATTGAGGCAGCTTAACAAACCGATGCTGCAACTGCACACCCAATTTAGCCGCGATATTCCGTGGGACAGCATCGACATGGATTATATGAATCTGCACCAGACTGCCCACGGTGGCCGCGAATTTGGCTTTATGGGCGCCCGGCTGCGGCTGCCGCGCAAAGTTGTGGTGGGCCACTGGCAGGAGGCCGAAACCGTGGCCGGCATCGATGTGTGGGCCAGGGCAGCGTGTGCCCGGCACGATATGCGCGGGGCCAAAATTGCCCGCTTTGGCGACAACATGCGCGAAGTGGCCGTGACCGAAGGCGATAAAGTTGCGGCTCAGATTGATTTTGGCGTGGCGGTGAACGGCTACGGCGTGGGCGATTTGGTTGAGCATATTAATGCCGCCATCGATGCCCAAATTGATGCTCTGGTTGACAAATACGAAAGCGCTTACGCCGTGGCCGCTCCGCTCTTGGCCACGGGCGACATGCGCTTTGCCCTGCACGATGCGGCAGCCATCGAATTGGGGCTGCGCTCCTTTTTAGCGGACGGCGGTTTTAAAGGTTTTACCACCACCTTTGAAAATCTGCACGGACTGAAGCAGTTGCCGGGCCTGGCTGTACAACGGTTGATGGCCGATGGCTACGGCTTTGGCGCGGAAGGTGACTGGAAGACCGCGGCCCTGCTGCGCGCCATGAAGGTGATGGCCACCGGGCTGGATGGCGGCACTTCATTTATGGAAGATTACACCTACCATTTTGACCCCGCAGGGATGAAGGTGCTGGGAGCGCATATGCTCGAAATCTGCCCCTCCATTGCGGCCGGCACTCCATCGCTGGAGGTGCATCCGCTGGGCATTGGCGGCAAAGCCGACCCCGTGCGGCTGGTGTTCGACGCGCCCGCCGGGCCGGGCCTGAACGCTTCCCTCATCGATTTGGGCAACCGTTTCCGGCTGCTGGTCAATACGGTGGATACTGTGGTGCCGGACGCGCCGCTGCCCAAATTGCCGGTAGCGCGGGCGCTCTGGATTCCGCACCCCAACCTGAAGGTTGCCGCGGCCGCCTGGATTCTGGCCGGTGGGGCGCATCACACCGGTTTTAGCCAATCGCTAACCGTGGAGCATCTGCAAGATTTCTCCGAAATGGCGAAGATGGAATTTGTGTTGATTGACAACGACACCACCCTGGTCGATTTGAAAAAGGAACTGCGCTGGAACGATTTGTATTATCACATGACTGGCCTGCAAGGCTGGTAGGTGCAGCGCTGCCGGGGTTCCCAATTCAAACAGACACGCACCTGTTTCGCGCCACAAAAATTGCCGAAAATCGTCAAAAATTGACAGATTGGATAATTTGGTATGTAATCGTTCATCCCCCTCCCAACCTCCCCCTGCCAGGGGGAGGTTGGGAGGGGGTAGAGTTGTCGTTACCCTACAATCCTGGTATGTGAAGGTGAAAATCTGGCCCAAAACAACTTACCCTACTTATGTATAACGATAAGGTGGGCGGGGGGAGGGTCGGGGAGCATACGCATCAAGCTAATAAAGTGGGCAACAAATGGGTAAAAAGCTGAATTTTTGCCTGTTCATCCGAAAAATTGTAAAGGGTGAATAATAAACGGTGAATGGTGAATGGTTTTGGGCTGGTTTTTATCCCACTC
>CAYWSS010000891.1:0-2154 GCA_964460505.1 uncultured Caldilineaceae bacterium
AGAAACTCTGCGCGCTTCAATGCCTTGTTAACGAACGTTATTTCTAATTATGTCACGTTATTGCCTTTCATATTAACATATCTTAAAGTTAGAATCAAGCATAATGGGCATGATTTAAGATAAATGTATCATTCAATTTGCATAGGAAAAATGTACTATTGGCAAGGGGCAATCGACTGTTGCCGCCCAATAATTATTGAGTCTTCAGGGGTTCAGGGGGTAACGACCAATATTGCGTATTACGTACTGCGTAACACGCTCTGAATACGCAGTACGTAACGCCTCTAACCCCGCAAAATCCCAAAGCCCCAGTACATTTTTTGGGCTAACCTGCGGCCGCTGTTTTCTCCCTAATCCCGGGTAAGTTTGCGATAGGAAATGCGGTGGGGTCGATCGGCGGCTTTGCCCAGCCGTTCTCGTTTGTCCTGTTCGTACTCGCTGTAGTTGCCAATATGCCACACCGCCTGGCTGTTGCCTTCAAAGGCCAGAATGTGGGTGGCCACCCGATCCAGAAACCAGCGGTCGTGGCTGATGATTACGGCGCAGCCGGCAAAATTCTCCAGCCCCTCTTCCAATGCCCGCAGCGTATTTACGTCCAGATCGTTGGTGGGTTCGTCCAACAGCAGCAGGTTGGCTTCAGATTTTAGCATTTTGGCTAAATGTACCCGGTTGCGCTCTCCGCCGGACAGATTGCCCACCTGTTTCTGCTGCTCGCTGCCGGTGAAATTGAAGCGGCTCACATACGCCCGCGAGTTTACCAAACGTCCCCCCAGATCAAGCTGATCCTGCCCGCCGGAAATCTCTTCCCACACGGTATGGTCGGGGGCCAGCGTGTCGCGGCTTTGATCTACATAGGCCGGCTTGACGGTGCTGCCCACGGTTATGCTTCCGGTATCGGGCTGCTCCTGCTCTACAATCATCCGAAACAACGTGGTTTTCCCCGCTCCGTTGGCCCCAATTACGCCTACAATACCGCCGGGCGGTAAATCGAAGCTGAGATTTTCGTACAGCAGCTTATCGCCAAAGCCTTTGCGTATATTTTCGGCGCGCACCACAATATCACCCAGGCGCGGCCCCGGCGGAATGAAAATTTCCAGGCTGCGTTCTGCTTTTTCTATGCTCTGGCCCAGCAGTTTTTCGTAGGCGGTGATCCGTGCTTTGCCCCTGGATTGTTTGGCTTTGGGCGTCATATTAATCCACTCCAGTTCGCGTTGGAGCGT
Organism: uncultured Caldilineaceae bacterium; assembly: GCA_964460505.1. Classification (GTDB taxonomy): domain Bacteria; phylum Chloroflexota; class Anaerolineae; order 4572-78; family J111; genus J095. The sequence continues at coordinate 1,221 of CAYWSS010000891.1, forward strand.
TTTTTGTCGCAGCGATTCCTGCTTTTCTTCGTTGGCCAGGCGCTGCTGTTTCTGGGCCAGCCAGGAAGAGTAGTTGCCCTGCCAGGGGACACCGTGGCCGCGATCCATCTCTAAAATCCAGCCGGCCACATTGTCTAAAAAGTAGCGATCATGGGTTACAGCGATAACTGTGCCCTGATAATTTTGCAAATGTTTTTCCAGCCAGGCCACGCTCTCGGCGTCGAGGTGGTTGGTAGGCTCATCCAGCAGCAGGATGTCCGGCTCTTGCAGCAACAGCCGGCACAGGGCCACGCGCCGCCTTTCACCGCCGGAAATAACCGATACCGGGGTATCGCCGGGCGGGCAGCGCAGGGCATCCATGGCCAAATCCAGACGGCTGTCAATGTCCCAGGCGTTGAGCAGGTCCAGCTTTTCCTGCACTTCGCCCTGTCTTTCCAGCAGGGCGTCCATTTTATCCGGTTCCATCGGTTCGGCAAATTTGGCGTTGATCTCGTCAAATTCCGCCAGCAGGCCCATGACCTCCTGCGCCCCCTCTTCAACCACCTGGCGCACGGTTTTCTGACTATTTACCAGCGGTTCCTGCGGCAGGCAGCCAATGGAGTAACCGGGCGAGATGATGCGTTGGCCGCTAAAATCGGGGTCTATTCCGGCAATGATGCGCAGCACCGTACTTTTGCCGGCGCCATTTAATCCCAGCACGCCAATTTTTGCCCCGTAAAAGAAGGAGAGCGAAATATCTTTAATAACCTGCCGGTTGGGCGGCACCACTTTACCCACTCCGATCAGTGAAAATATAATTTTTTTGTCATCCGTTGTCATTTGTACCTCGTTTGGCCGGTTTTTGAGACTGGTGAGTTTTGCTGATTGCGCTCATTCCACCGCTTGCAGTGGAATTATAAATGGTTGCCGGGTTTTCGCCAATTGATCGTGTTAA
>CAYWSS010000892.1:0-2152 GCA_964460505.1 uncultured Caldilineaceae bacterium
GGTGATGGGGGTGGCGGCCACAAAAATATCTTCAAAGCCGACTTTATCCTTTAATTGAAAAACAATCTGCTTGGCTTTTTTAGGGCCAATGCCCGGTACGCGAGCCAGAATAGCGGCCTCTTCGCGGGCAACCGCCTGCCGCAGCGTTTCCGTGGGAATATGCGACAGGATAGCCAGCGCTACTTTTGGGCCAATACCCTGCACTTTGAGCAGCGTGCGAAATAATCCCAGTTCCTCTCTATCGGGAAAGCCAAACAGGGTTAGCTCCTGCTCCCGCACGTGCAGGTGGGTAAAAATCAGGGTGCGCATGCCCACGTCCAACACATCAAGCAGGGTAGTGGGCGTCAACACAACATACCCCACGCCCCCAACCTCAATCAAAACCCCGGTTTCTTCTTTATTTATTATTTCGCCGCGCAGTGATCCAATCATAGTCCAATGAATAATGAATAATGAGTAGTGAGTAATTCTTTGTTTACTCATTATTCATTGATAATTGTTTATTGTTCCAGCATCCGCAGCCGGGCAGAGTGGAGGTGGCAGATAGCCACGGCCAACGCGTCGGCGGCATCATCCGGGCGGGGGATGTCATCCAGAGAGAGCAGCAGTTTGACCATCTGCTGGATTTGCCGCTTATCGGCTCCACCGTGGCCGGTGACGGCTTGTTTCACTTCCAGCGGTTTGTATTCGGTAATGGGCAAACCCGCGTTAGCCAGGGCCAGCATAGCAGCCCCACGCCCATGCCCAACGGCCAGCGCAGTTTTGACGTTCTTGCTAAAAAACAGCTCCTCAATGGCCGATGAATCCGGCTGCCACGTATCGACCAGTACCGTCAGTTCCCGGTAGATAATCTGCAACCGTTCGGGGAAAGGGGTGCCTGCCGCAGTGATAATTACACCGGCGGCAATCATTTTTAAATCATTGCCGCCGCCCTCAACGACACCCCAGCCGGTAATGGCCGTGCCGGGGTCAATGCCAATAACCCGCACCTGTTACGCAGCTTCCAGCGCGGCGATGGCCTCGTCGCTGATGGCCAGCCCGGAATAGACTTGCTGCACATCGTCCAGGTCATCAAGCATGTTGATGACGGTCATCACTTTTATCGTGTCGTCCCTGCCCAACTCAATTTCATTTTTTGGGAATTGGGAGAGTTGCGCTTCATCCGGTTTCAGGCCGGCTTCTTCCAGAGCGGTGGTTACGGCGTGAAGGTCAGTGGGAACGGTGTAAACCTCAAACAGGCCATCACTGATTTCAACGTCTTCCGCGCCGGCATCAACCGCAAGCATAAACACGTCATCAGGGTCTTGCTCGTTGCGCTCAATGGTGATGTACCCTTTGGTATCGAACATCCAGCTTACAGCGCCGGCCTCGGCCATATTGCCACCCTGCCGGTTAAATATTTTGCGCACATCGGCCAGAGTGCGATTGCGATTATCCGTGAGACACTGAATTAGAATTGGAATACCACTGGGGCCATAGGCTTCGTAAGTAATTTCTTCCACATCGCCGCCGGCCAGCTCGCCGGTGCCCTTTTTGATGGCGCGTTCTATGTTATCTTTAGGCATATTGGCCGCGCGAGCTTTATCAACCGTCATTCGCAGAGCAGAATTAGACGCCTGGTCGCCGCCACCGTTACGCGCTGCGAGCATAATATCACGGGCTAATCGGGTAAATATCTTGCCCCGTTTTGCATCTTCCGCACCTTTTTTCCGTTTGATGGTGCTCCATTTACTGTGTCCAGACATATTCACACCTTTCTACTGTGCCGGGCCGCTGCATCTCCGTTTTTTTGAAAAAACTATGCCTCCGACCGGCGGCCCACAATCCAGATTTTTCATGAAATTCGTGGCCCTATTATAGCATTATTTGTAAATGGTTCAAAAGGGGTGTGTCCCAAAATTTGGAACGCACCCGTTCAAAGGGGCCAATATAGAATATCTCAAAAAATATGACTTTTGTTATAGATGCACCTGATTATAATCAGATGTAAAACGCTTCCAGCTTTGATATACTGAAGCCATTCATTATTTGAAATCAAAGGGGGTCAAAATGAAGATGCCCGGCTCTCGTTTAGTATCTATCCCAGGCCTTGAATAGAAAATTTGGCATCGTTTCATTCGGCCAAAATGAAGCAAAAGACAGGTTTACAATT
>CAYWSS010000893.1:0-2143 GCA_964460505.1 uncultured Caldilineaceae bacterium
CGCTTTCCACCGTCAAGCGAGAGTTTTGTGGCAGAACAGACGGCCACCATAGCGCGTGCCGTGCAAGCGCTTGAACCGGATGGCGTGTTTCTCTCATTTACCCGCTGGCCCGGTTTTTGGGAGCTGTGGATGCCGCACCATGCCCGGCAGAATTTTGCAGAATACAGTTTCGACCCCCACACGCTCAATCGGTTTTCCAAAGAAACCGGTGTGGATGTGCCGTCCGGAAATCCACGGGAAGCGGCGGCCTGGATTGAGACAAACGCCCGCAAAGCGTGGACAGCCTGGAAATGCCGGGTGGTGGATGATGTTATCCGCCAGATAAAACAGGCTTGCCAAAAAATCAAGCCCGATATTAAAATTATGCTGAACACGCTTCCCTTTAGCGCGGATGATTTTGACAACGCCCGCGAAAAAATATTTGGGCAGCGCATAGAATCTCTGGCAGAACTGGTTGATGTATTCGAAGTGATGACCTATCACCAAATCCTGAAACGCCCCCCAAGCTGGCTGCCCCACACCGGAGAGGAAGTGAAGCGGAGAAGCGGGCGCAAAACAGTCTGCACCCTGCAAGCCAGGCCCCTCTACCTGGAAGGGATGCATGCCCCGGAGCAGCGTTCGCCCACCCTCAGCGCAGATGAGTTTGCCGAGGCCGTACGCGCCGTTAAGGATTCTGCGCTGGATGGGGTGGTGGTGTTTGTCTGGTCAGATTTGCTTGAAGATATGCTGGCCCAAAACAACACCGGCCGCATCAATGCCATTCGCGGTGCGATAGAAAGCTGAGTAACATTTCCTGGCATTTTTACATATGAAATTACCTGTTCTTCACAGTGAACTTCTACATTTTCAACGAGTGTGACTTGAATTATGACAAAATATTTTCTTGGCGTAGATGTTGGCGGTACAAAAACCCAAACCTTGATTGCAGATGAAACCGGTCAGACTTTGGGCCTTGGCCGGAGCGGCCCGGGAAATCACGAGGTTGTTGGATACGATGGGCTGGCAGCGGCATTGATTAGCGCCCTTGATGAGGCGTTGGCAATGGCGGGGCTTTGCAAAGAGCAGATAACCGCCGCAGGTTTTGGCATTGGGGGGTACGACTGGCCCGCCGAACGGATTGAAACCCAACGGGCCATTGAAACCCTGGCCCTGCCCGGCCCGTTTGAATTTGTCAATGATACCATCATCGGCCTCATTGCCGGGGCCGCAGAAGGCTGGGGAGTGGCTGTAGTATCCGGTACCGGCAGCAACTGCTGGGGGCGTGACCGGCAAGGCCATGAAGGCCGTGTAACCGGAGACGGTTCCCGTTTTGCCGAATTTGGCGGGGCCAGCCAGTTGGTGTCCAGGGCTATTCAGGCCATTTCTCTGGATTGGTCCAACCGGGGTCCGGCAACCCAATTAACGGCGGCCTTTGCTGAATTAGTGGGAGCATCCAGCGCATTTGACCTGCTCGAAGGGATGGTCCTGGGCCGGTACAACATTTCTTCCTCTGCGGCCCCGTTAATTTTTAAAGTTGCGCAGGAAGGAGACGCCGCAGCGCAGGAGTTAATCCTCTGGTCGGGACGGGAATTAGGGAGTCTGGCCACCGGTGTTATCCGGCAGCTTGGCTTTGAACCCCTTGAGTTTGAAGTGGTGTTGATTGGCAGCCTGTTTAACGGCAGCCCCAAACTAAAAGAGACTCTGTCCAATACCATTCACGCCGTTGCGCCCCAAGCCCGCTTGGTGCGTTTATCTGCCCCCCCGGTTGTGGGCGGCGTTCTCCTGGGTATGGAGCAGCTTGGCCTGGATTATTCGCATATTCGCCCGGTATTGATTGAGTCAACCAATGCGCTGCTGGCAGGTGGGCAGAAACGCAAGGTTGCAGGGACGCAGAAGCGCAGTAGGTGATGTTTGCGACCCTGCGTCATTCCTCAAGATACACATATTCATCATCAAACTGCCAGGTTGAAATGGCCTCCAATTCAACCTCTACCCGGGGGTTGGTGGGGGCAATTCGTTTTACCAGATGAATGTCCACCACCCGGTTGTCATTGACGCTTAGTGTATCTTGCTGGGCATGCTGTGTGATTTTTATACCGCCGTTGTGATGTGTGCGGTGGGGTGGTTTGTTGTATCTACACAGGTGTTGGGTCACACTTTATAG
>CAYWSS010000894.1:0-2134 GCA_964460505.1 uncultured Caldilineaceae bacterium
AAGCAATTCCGCCTAAAGGCGAAGGTTTCTACCGGAAAATTTGGAAAAATGAAACGATGCCATATTTTAAGTGCCGGTTACTTGTAACCTGCCGAGTTTTGCGGAACTGCCAAAATAGTATTGAGTATTTTCCACGTGTAACCGTTTACCCCCCTACCAGAATTATGTCATTCCCGCATGCTTTTAGCGGGAATCTATGCGTGCAGTCTGTGGATTCCCGCTTAATACGTGCGGAAATGACAGGGGGGCTGAATGGTTACTTCCACGTTGCCCAAGTCAGGCAAGATATACTCATGGTGTTAATAGAAAATTCCTTCACATTGTACGGTGAAAAGGAAATAACAACAACCTGATTCAAATGTACTTTGCCTCCACTAAAAATGCAAGTTGTTTGCTTCACAGGAGGCTCGCGGTATAATTTCCCCTTCTCAATAATATTAGCGAGGCGCGCATGACCACATCCAACAGATTAAACAAGAAAATCACCTTTACCCTGCTGGCCGGCCAAAGCCTGTTTTCAGCATCAATGATTATGGCCTTTACCATTGGCTCTATTATTGCCGTGGAACTGGCCGGCAACGACCGCTGGGTGGGTGTGCCCTCTACCCTGGTGGTTATTGGAGCCGCCCTGATGGCCTATCCGATTGGCCGGTTGATGGACAGGGTAGGCCGGCGAATTGGGCTGTCGCTGGGGTATTTGCTGGGCATCACGGGGATGCTGGTGACGGGATTTGCGGTAATTTCACAATCGCTGCCGGTGTACCTGCTGGGCATCTTTGGCCTGGGCTTGACCAAAGGGGTGCTGGATCAGGGGCGCTACGCCGCCGCCGAAGCCAGCCCCGAAAGCAAACGGGCGCGAGCCATTAGCTGGGTGGTGCTGGGCGGCACCGCCGGCTCTATTCTTGGCCCCAGCTTAATAAAAGCAACCGGCAACACGGCCATCAGTTTTGGCATGCCGGAAATGAGCGGGCCGTGGTTTGCGGGAGCGCTGTTCTTTTTATTGTCGCTGCTGCTCATCAACATCTTTCTGCGCCCGGATCCGCAACAAATCGCCCGAGAACGCGCGGCCACGCGCAATAAAAACAGGCTCTCTCCGGCGGATACCGGCCACGCCCGCTCGACACGCGAGATTTTTCAGCAGCCGGCCGTTAAAATGGCCGCGGCAGCCCTGATATTTGGCCAACTGGCGATGGTGGTGGTAATGACTATGACCCCGCTGCATATGCACCGTCACAGCCACGGGCTGGGGCCAATTTCCTGGGTTATAATGGCCCACACTCTGGGTATGTTTGGGCTGTCGTTTGTGACCGGCTGGATGGTTGACCGGCTGGGCCGGGCGCCGCTGATTATTGCCGGGGGACTGGTGCTGGCCTTTTCCTGTGCCATTGCCCCGCTGAACGCCGGCGTGCCGTGGTTAATTGTCAGCCTGTTTCTATTGGGATTGGGCTGGAATTTCTGCTTTGTGGCCGGCTCTGCGCTGCTGTCTGATGCGCTCAGACCAGAAGAAAGAGGCCGCATACAGGGGTTGACCGATACGATGATCAACGCCGTTTCCGGGATGGGCAGTATTGGCGGTGGCCTGATTTTTGCTGCCTCTGGCTACCTGAGTATCAGTTGGCTCAGCGTGCTGTTCAGCCTGGTGCCGGTAGCGATGGTGCTCCTGCTCAGAAAACAACAGCAGCAAGCGCAATTAGAAGGAGTTGGGGTTTAGGAGTTGGGAGTTGGGAAAAAGGTTTTACCTAACCCCTAAATCCTAACTCCCGACCCCTTTTTTAAGGAGTTTTTAATGATTGAACTGTATCAACTTGCCAACAGCGCGGCAGGAATGGAAATTGAAGAAGCGCTGAAAGAACTGGTTCTGGCGCATCAGGTAATTACTGTGAAGTCCGGAGAGACTTTTGTCGATCTCCCGGCCAACACCCCCCTGCCGGCGCTGAAAGATGAGGGCAAAATCATCACCGGCCAGGATGAATTAAAAACGCACCTTCGTTATCTGGAACAGGTGGCCGAAGACTGGCGCCGGTTTCAATCCGATTCCTGTTACATTGACGCGGATGGTGAGCATTGTTGAGCATTGTTGAGGTAACCATTCAGCCCCCCTGTCATTCCCGCACGTATTAAGCGGGAATCCACA
>CAYWSS010000895.1:0-2130 GCA_964460505.1 uncultured Caldilineaceae bacterium
TGCGGTTGGTCATGACCCATGGATTGGATAAATGTGGGCAAATTATTTGAGCAAGGGTTTAAAATATGGAGGAGAGCCACCACCCCTGGAATTTGGCGCAACCCCACTCTCAAACGGGATGGTGCGCTTTTGGATAAGCGATAACGGGCCGGGGCTTACTCCAGAACAGCAAGGCAGCCTTTTTACCGAATTTACCCGGCTGGATACTGTCAGGGTTGAAGGACACGGGCTGGGATTATCTATTGTCAGACGTATTGTAGAAAAGCTGGGTGGACAAGCAGGCGTAGAAAGCGCAGTTGGAGAGGGCAGCACTTTCTATTTCACCCTGCCGGGCGCAGGAAAAGAATGAAGGCAGAAGGATGAATAAAGATTTTAAATTCATCCTTCTGCCTCAGCGTTCCCCTACGCTTTCCACTTGATGTTGCAGCCCATGCTTGGTTTTTGTTTGGCGTCCGGGGCCTGGCCGGCCAGCAGCGCATCCAGAGCCTGCCGCATATCCTGGCCGGTTACAGGAACGTTGTTTCCGGGCCGGGAGTCATCAAGCTGGCCGCGATAAGCCAGTTTGAGCTGCCCATCAAAAATGTAGAAATCGGGGGTGCAGGCGGCATTGTAGGCTTTGGCAACTTCTTGCGTTTTGTCGTACAGGTAGGGGAACGGGTAGCCTTCGCTTTCGGCCAGCGCTTTCATTTTGTCAGGCGCATCGGCGGGGTGGCTTTTTACATCATTTGAGCTAATTGCCACAAAAGCCACACCTTTAGACAGATAATCGTGGCCCAGTTGTACCAACTGCGTATTAACGTGTTTTACAAACGGGCAGTGATTGCAAATAAACATCACCACCGTTGCCTTGTTCGATTTGCGCTCAACCAGGCTGACCATCTGCCCGGATACCGTATCGGGCAGGGTAAATGCGGGAGCGGAAGTGCCCAGTTCAATCATATTTGAAGGTGTTGCCGCCATTGAATTGCTCCTTTTCCGGAAAGTGTAATAGTCTAATCTTTTGGGCTTAAATTACGTTGCGCCAGCACCCACCCAGCCAGCAAAATTCCGGCAGAGAGCAGCAGCCAGACCCACACTAAATCTGATTTCAGGGGTTCCGGCGTTGTTTCGTCGGTGGGGTCAAAGCGAAAGAAATAGGTTCGTTCCTTCTTTTCAATCAGGTCATACAGATCTTCCCGAATATCCACACTGGCCAGATACCGTTTAGTCAACGGGGGATCGCGTCGTAAAAACAGATTCACCACCGCTCTCAATTCATCATCATCGAAAACCCGCACGGCTCTGGCCCGTTCAACGCCGTCAGATGTTTGAATGGTCACCCGGGGGTCGGCCAACATATTTTGGCACCATTGCGCCCGGTGGCCAAAGGCAGCCACTACATATTTGCGCCCATCAAGCCGGTAATATTCGGCCATTGTGCGGCGGGGCAAGCCGCTCTTCCGCCCGGTGTGGGTAATCAGCAACATCATCCGCCCGATGATTGGTTCCAAACCCAGCCGCCACAACTGCACCGGAGATTTAAACATCCACTTACGCCAGCCGCCACTGGGATAGGTCATAAATCCTTGTTCTTTTTGTTGAAAGGTATTCGGCATTGCGGCCCTCTATTCTCGCTAACGGACACTCTACGAATTTGACGGCAACCCGACTTGCAAATGGGAAAATTCTAATTGCGAATTTTTTTTAACCTGCGTAAGTAACTACTTAGGCACGCACCTTTGTAACCGCTATAGTAGCGTCCTTTTGCCGTTTTTACCCCCCTCAATCCCCCCCGATCGGAGTGGGGGGGAAGTTAAGTCCTTCCCCCTCAGGAGGAGGGAGCTAGAGGGGGGAAGTAGTCATACGCATCAAGCTAATAAAGAAGGTAACAAAAGAAAAGAAGGCTGAATATTGCCGGCGTACTCTGAAAAATGGTAAATAGTGAATGGCCGTAGGTTGTAAATGATTTTGAACAGACGACCAGGCTATTTTTGGGGTCAGGGCTTCATCACCAGGATTTTTAACAAAGCCATCCCCGTAAATTGAGGCTCAACCGGGTCAATCATTTACAATTTACCATTCACCATTCACCATTTACAATTTTGTTCAGTGGTACGGTTACCTGGAGTCGCTTATCCGGGGCCAGGAGGA
>CAYWSS010000896.1:0-2125 GCA_964460505.1 uncultured Caldilineaceae bacterium
TAAACCGCAAGTGGCAGACGGCAAGTGCCAACCAGTTAGGGAAAACTAAAGTAAATCGATATAATGTCTATTATAGCCGCTAGGGAAAGATGCGTAAATAACTTACCCAATTGGGGCCGGCAACATATTGCGTATTACGTACTCCGTAAAGAGCAAAATTATACGCAACACACAATACGAGGAAATGGGTAAGTTAATTAATTCTCATTCCTGAATTAAGGGATGTGTAATGCCGCCCCCACCTTTGGATTCTTTTCCGGCATTGCCTCAACAGAATGGTTTTGATATAATGCCTCAGTTGGAGGAATAAATCTTGACAACTGAGCTAAAACGCAAACTTGCCTTTGGCATTGGTTTAGCCATTATTGTTTTTATTGGCTTGTTGTTGTACGGAGACATCCGGGAAATTGGCCGCCTGTTACAGGAATTCCGGTGGAAGCTGCTGCCCGCAATTTTTGGGTTAACGGTTCTCAACTACACCCTGCGCGGACTTCGGTTTCATTACTATTTACGACAGATTGGCGTAAAAAATATTTCGCTGTGGGCCAGTATCAGAGTGTTTGTTGGCGGATTTTCGCTAACCCTGACCCCCGGAAAACTGGGTGAATTGGTCCGGCTGCTGTGGTTAAAAAACATTGCCAACGCCGACCCGGCCCGTACCGCCCCATCCATTATTGTGGACCGGGTTATCGATGGTATGGCCATGGCGATTCTGGCTCTGTTGGGGATATTGGCCTATCCGCAATATTGGCCGGTGGTAGCGGGAATTATGTCCATTCTGGTGCTGGGGGTGATTGTGGTGCAGATTCGGCCGCTGGCCTATTGGATTTTGGGCCTTGGGCAAAAGTTACCGCTGATTTCCGGGATTGCGCATCACCTTTATTCTTTGTACGAAAGCACCTACGAACTTTTACGTTTTAAGAATTTAATCATCGGGTTAACCGTCGGTTTACTGGCCTGGACAGCCGAAGGGGTGGCCTTTTATCTGGTACTGGTGGGGCTGGGCGTACCGGAGTCGTTTGAGTTGGCGCTGCTGTCTGTTTTTACGCTGGCCGTCGGCTCTTTAATTGGGGGAGCCTCCAGTTTGCCCGGCGGGCTGGGCGCTGCCGAAATTTCGATGGCCGGCATTTTGCAGACGGTGGTGGGCCTATCAGAACAGGTGGCCGCCACGGCCACGCTGCTTATTCGCTTTTTTACGCTGTGGTCCGGGGTTGGATTGGGCGTATTGATTGTAATTATCTGGCGAAAGATGCTGTTTGGATATGGTGAGGGGGCCATCGATTTGAAAACTGCGCAAAACAGCGACCTGCCGGAATCTGAACTTGGCCTCAAACACACCGGTTGAGTAGATTGATATGCATAAAACATCACTGGTAAATCTGGAACACGCTGCCCGTCAGTTGCCGGCGCGCCAAAGGTGGGACCGCCGGTACGCGGCGCTGCATCCGGTGTCTCGCCGGGAACCAACAGTGTTTGTGGTCTGCTGTTTACCCCACCTGCCCACCCGCGGCTGTGCGCTGGATATTGCCGCCGGCGCGGGGCGACACACCCTGGCGCTGGCCCGGCGCGGTTTACAAGTAGACGCCGTTGATATTTCCTGGCAGGGGTTGCAACTGGCCCGGCAGCGGGCCATTGAGGATGGAATATCCGCCAAAATTCAGTTTATTGTAGCGGATGTTGAGCGCGCCTGGCTGCCGCATCGTCAGTACAATGTAATCCTGGTTTCCTATTTTCTGCATCGCCCCCTAATCCCGTTGATTAAAGAGCGCTTGCGGCCGGGGGGATGGCTGGTCTATGAAACGTTTACGGTGGGGCAACTGCAAAAATCGTATCACCAGCGTCCATCACGCCGGGAGATGTATCTGGAACCGGACGAGTTACGCGCCACCTTTTCCTCTGGTATTGAGGCGATGTTTTATGATGAAGGCGACCACAATGGGCGGGTGACGGCACAACTGCTGGCGCAAAAAGCCAGGGCTTAAAGGGAGGATTAAATCGTCAATTGTTGATAATTAGACAAGAGGGCAGCGCAGTGTGAGTATCAGTAGAGCCAATTTTTTCTTGCGTTTCCGGCTCTCTGGTAGTTTGCAGAATCGCTCTATAAAAAACGTATTATCTGCCACGA
>CAYWSS010000897.1:0-2118 GCA_964460505.1 uncultured Caldilineaceae bacterium
CACGTATTAAGCGGGAATCCACAGACTGCACGCATAGATTCCCGCTAAAAGCATACGGAAATGACATAATTCTGGTAGGGGGGTGAACGGTTACAAATTGGTCCAGTTTGTAAAACGCAGGGAAGCATCTATTTTGGGAGAAAAGGGGTAACACCGTGTTCTCTGGCCCACGAGCCTTACTGCTCACCTGCCTCCTTCCGGCTGCCACAATCATCGCCGGAATTGTGTGGGCAGACCCTCTTTATGCGTCGTTTTTAAGTCAGCAAACCGACCAACCGCTACAGGTTGTTACCAAAGAAATTCCTCCATTTGTTTTAAAAGATCAGGATCGATTGACCGGTTTCAGTATCGACCTGTGGAAAGAAATTGCCCAGATTGCTGGGTTTCCCTTTGATTTTGTAGAAGTGGAGAGTGTCACTGAGCAGTTGGATGCGTTGGCCAACGGCAACGCAGATGTTGCCATTGCGGCCATCAGTATGACCCCGGAGCGGGAAGAAATTGTTGATTTTTCCTACCCTTACTTTCGTTCCGGGCTGCAAATTATGACCTCGAGCCGAACCTCTTCAATCCTGTTTCCCTTGATGGCCATTATTCTATCACCAAATTTTTTGGCTTCTGTGGGAGCCTTATTGGTAACTATGCTGGTTGTGGGCCACATTGTCTGGTTTTTTGAACGAAAAAACAATCCGGATTTTTCGCGCAGTTACTGGCCCGGCATCTGGGAAGGATTGTGGTGGTCGGCGGTTACGGTAACCACGGTGGGGTACGGCGACAAAACCGTAAAAGATGTCCCCGGCCGGATTTTGGGCATAATCTGGATGTTTGCCGGCCTGTTTCTGATTGCCAACTTTACCGCCGCCATTACAGCCGAACTCACCCTGACAGAGCTGCAATCCGGCATTAGCGGGCCGGAAGATTTGCCCGGCAAGAAAGTGGCCACCGTGGCCGGTACAACCTCGGCGGAATACCTGACTCAGGAACGAATTCCGTTTCGCGCGGTTGAGGTCATTGACGAGGCGTACGACTTGCTGAAAAGCGGCCGGATTGAGGCCATTGTTTACGATGCTCCGGTTCTGCAATATTATGCAGCTACCAAAGGTACGGGCGCTGTGACCGTTGTGGGAACACTGTTTGTTCGGGAAGATTACGGCATTGCCCTGCCATCCGGCAGCCCGCACGAAGAAGAGATCAATCAGGCTCTACTTGAGATTAAAGCCGCCGGTACTTTTGAAGAAATTGCCAACCACTGGTTTATTTATGAAGATTAGGAGAATTTATTAATGAAAAAATGGGGCGCATTAATCACCCTGTCGCTGGCTATGTTTATCATTGTCATCGACACGACTATTATGAATGTTTCAATTTCTGTGCTGGTGGTGGATCTTAATACCACCGTTACCGGCGTTCAATCGGCCATTTCAATCTACGCCATGGTCATGGCCGCCCTGATGCTGATTGGCAGCCGCCTGTCTGATATTATCGGCACTAAACGCATCTTTGTGTTGGGGTTGATTATTTACAGTGTCGGCACCACGATGGCATCGCTGGCGGGCAGTCTGGCATTCATGATTGTCGGTTGGTCGGTGTTTGAAGGGGTGGGCGCGGCGTTGATGATCCCCACCATTCAGGTGCTGTTACGCAAGCAATACGAGGGGGCCGAGCTGGCCTTTTCCTACGGGATCATCAGCGCGGTGGCTGCGGTGGGTGCGGCCGTTGGCCCCATTGCCGGTGGATTTTTTACCACCTTTGTCAGTTGGCGCTGGGCCTTCCGCTCTGAACTGGTAATTGCCGTTATTGTACTGGTACTTGCCCGTACGCTGGCAAAGGATCAGGTGGCGGAAAACAAACCCAGGTTCGATTATGGGGGCGCGCTGCTGTCGATTGTGGGCTGGAGCAGCATTGTGCTGGGTATTTTGCTGGCGCAACAGTACGGCTTCTTTTTGGCCAAAGCGCCCTTTATGATCGGTCAATTTGAATTCGCGCCGTTTGGGTTGTCTATTAGCCCGGTTATGGTTGGATTTGGTTTTTTAATGGTCATGTTGCTTTTTCACTGGGCACGCCGGCTGGAGGAGCGCGATGGCCACGGCCTGTTCAAACCTTGAGTCTTTCAATCGCCCG
>CAYWSS010000898.1:0-2115 GCA_964460505.1 uncultured Caldilineaceae bacterium
CTTTGACTTTTGGCATTTTCCAACCGCGCTAAAACCCGCTGTGGGGGCCATTGGCGTGGGGGTGATAGCCCTGGCTTACCCTCAGGCTTTAGGGACAGGGTTACCCGCCATTGAAAAAGCGCTGGTGGGGGCTATTCCCTGGACATTGCTGCTGATGCTGCTTTTTGCCAAATTGCTGGCAACTACCTTTACGTTGGGGTCGGGTAACTCGGGGGGAATTTTTTCGCCATCGCTCTTTATGGGCACTATGCTGGGTGGCGCTTTTGGGTTTGTGGCTCATACGCTGTTCCCGGCCGTTACCGCCGATTCCGGAGCCTACGCCCTGGTGGGTATGGCCAGCGTATTTTCTGCGGCCGCCCACGCCCCGCTTACAGCCTTTCTTATTGTCTTTGAAATGTCGGGCGATTACCGCTTAATTTTACCATTAATGGTAACCGTTGGCCTCAGCACCTTGCTTTCGCAATATATGCGCCGCTTCTCTATTTATACCTGGAAGCTGGCTAAAAAAGGCATTCCTCTGGAGCGAGACCGGGATGTGGATGTCATGCGAGGCTTAACAGTGGGTGAAGTGATGATTCAAGACCCCGACGTTATTCGGGCCGAAATGAGCATCTCGGAACTGGCCGACGCTTTTGTTCAAACGCACCATCACGGCTTCCCGGTTTTGGATAAAGAAGACCATTTCCTGGGGGTAGTGACCATTCGGGATTTAGAGCGGACAACCGCCCAAAACGACAATCTGGCGCTGACCGTGGCCGATATTACCCGGCAGCATGCAATAACAACCCGGCCTGATGACCCCCTTTCAAAGGCATTACACCTGATGAGCGAGCGAAATTTTGGACGAATCCCTGTAGTAGACCCTCAAGACCCTACCCGGTTGGCAGGCTTACTGCGCCGCAAAACTATTATTCGCGCCTACCGCCACGCCATTTTGCGCAAGCTTGAAAAACAACACAAAAATGAAAACCTACGTTTAGGACACCTGACCGATACGGAAGTTCTTGAATTTTCTCTCTCGCCGGGAATGGTCGCTGTGGGCCAGCGCATCAAAGACCTGCGTTTGCCGCCATCAGCTTTAATTGCTTCCATCCGGCGTGACGATGCCATTATCATTGCCCATGGAGACACGCTCTTTCAACCGGAGGATAAAGTGATAGTTATTATCCAACAGGGCACGGCCGGGGAGGTGCGCCGGGCTTTAGCCGGTGAAGATTGATGTTTCGGCAAATTCTTGTTCCTCTGGATGGCTCCAGGGCAAGCTTTAACGCCCTGGAGTATGCGTTGCAATTTTCCGGAAACAAAGAAACTGCCGTTACCACGCTGTGCATTATTGATAGCCGGGTATCGCATGAAGCCAGGCTGTACTTGCCGGAAGATGATGAAATAATTGTAAGCAATGAAATTGAACCGCCTACCAGAGCCACAGCCATTTATCAGAATTGGGCGCAGCAGGTCATTGCCCGCGCCCGGACACGGGGGCAGGCGGCCGGCGTACAAATTCAACCGAAAATTGTCTCCGGCATCCCCTATCAGGAAATTATTGCCCGCAGTCCGCGCTATGATTTGCTGGTGATGGGAGGCCGGCAAAACTCAACAGCATACCCCGGCCCTTTTTTGGGCGGAACTACGTTACAACATGTTGTGGCTCACACCCATTTACCGGCGCTATGCGTATTTGCCGCACCTCAAAAGCTCAAAACAATTCTGGTGGCTTACAACGATAGCCGGGCAGCGCAAGATGCGTTGCAACTGGCCGCCACCCTGTGCCGGGCCTGGAAACTGACATTGATTGTGCTGACCGTGCAGCCGGAAGGCCGGCAGGCGCAACGGATTCTTCACCAGGCCCGGCGCCGGGTGGCCCCGGTTATCCCCCGGCTTGTTGCCCGGGACGGCAATCCTGCAGAAGCTATTCTAAACATTGCTGCTATGTACAAGTGTGGCCTTGTCGTCATGGGCATTCATACACATTATCCATTTAGCCCCCCTTCAGGAAAAGTCTTTGATACATTGCTGCATTCCGGCAGGCTGCCCGTACTGCTGAGTCATTAATTTAATCTTTTGGCTCTCTGGTAGTTTGCAGGATCGCTCTATAAAAAGCGTATTATCTGCCAC
>CAYWSS010000899.1:0-2113 GCA_964460505.1 uncultured Caldilineaceae bacterium
AGTTAGAGGGGGGTAAGTAGTTACAATTCGTGCAATCCGTGGCAAATTCTTTACTTTGACCCTGCGAAATCCTGTAGAGCCACGAAGGTGATAATAGTCAATCAGTTTGTGCAACCAGTTGGAAAAGTTGTTTGCCGGTGTTTGCCAAGGCAAATTGAGTTTAAAATTGAATGCCCGGTATTCTCTCAAGCTGAAAGCCATCCCTAAATTACTGGTTGTCAACATATTTGGCGAAATACCCAAAATTATTTGGAGCTAATCTGCGCAAGCGGGCAGTACCTTTTCTACCAGCAGCCGTTTGGTTTCTTCATCGTTCATAGGCACGGACAGGGTAATGTATTCAATGCCGATGTCGCCTAACTGCTGCACCCGCTCGATAATCTGGCCTACGCTGCCGGCCAGCCCAAAGCCGCCTTCGCTAATTTGCGATGTCCAGGGCATAGCTTCAACTTCTGCGGCGGTTTCGCGAATAAAATAAACCTCGTACTTTGTTTTCAGGATTTCGCTGTAATCGCGCCCCACGTCAGCGCAGTGGCCGCGCAGAATATCCAGTTTTTGCCTGACCGTGTCAAAATCGCCGAACAGGTTGCAGGCATCGCCCAATTCTGCCAGGTAGCGCAGGGTGTATTTTTCACCACTGCCGCCAATCAAAATTGGCGGGTGCGGATTTTGCACCGGCTTCGGTTCCAGAATAGCCTCCTGAATAGTGTAATATTCACCCTCAAACGAGGCCCGTTCTTCGGTCCACATCTTTTTGATAATAATCAACGCCTCGCGCATGGCTTTAATGCGTTTGTAGGCCGGTTCCACAAATTTGTAGCCGTACTGGTCAAATTCATCTTTAAACCAACCGGCCCCAAAGCCAAAGAAGAGTCGCCCGTTGCTGATTATATCGATGTTGGCGGCCATTTTGGCCAGCAGCGCCGGGTTGCGATAGGGATTGCCGGTAACCAGCGTGCCCAACCGGATTTTGCTGGTCACCGCCGCCAGGGCCGCCAATCCGCTCCAGCCTTCCAGAAACGGCTCATCCGCCGCGCCAATCATGGGCAACTGAATAAAGTGGTCCATCAACCAAAACGAGTCGAAGCCGTTGGCCTCGGCCCATAGGGCCGCTTTTTTGGTTTCTTCCCAGATGGTACGCTCGCCGCCGGCCCATTTAAACGAGGGATTTTGATATCCAAATTTCATTGAAACCTCCGTAAATGCAAACTATTGATTTGTACAAAAGGGACTTCACAGATAGTCTACTTAAGATAGCGCAAATTCCAAACTTTAAAGTTAAGCGAGTTGGGTGAGTTTTGTGAGTTGCGTAAATGAGGAAATAACCTGTAACCTGCCACCTTGCGCCCCTGCGACTCTGGTAATTTTGCAGTCGGGCCAATGGACGGTAAAATCTCAAATGATGTTTTTGGTTGTCCTGGAGAATGTAAATGATGCCACCCGGCCATGTTGCTGCCACCTGGGGTGTTGCTTCACTGCTTCAACAGAATAATTCACGTCTGGCCCGGTTAGACTATCGGTTACTGGCGATATGTGCCCTGTTGCCGGATTTAATTGACAAGCCGCTGGCCGTCCTGATTTTTACCGAGTCTCAATCCAGCCAGTCGATTGCGCATAGTTTGCTGTTCCACGCGGCTTTGCTGGTAATTGCTTTGCTCTGGTGGCAACCGGCACTGCCCTATGTGTTGGCCTTTAATGCGCATATTGTGCTCGACAGAATGTGGAACCATACGGAAAGTTTTTGGTGGCCTGTTTTTGGATGGGATGTTCTGTGGACATTTAAACCCATGAACACGCCGGAGGCCATGTTAAATGTCTACCTGGATATTATTACCCGCTATCCCCAGGTATGGGTTTTTGAGATTATAGGTGTAATTGTGCTGGTCTGGTTTATTCGTCGGCACAGGCTGTATTGTTGGAATAGTTTGAAACAGTTCATTCTGACTGGTCGCGTTAATGTGCTGCAAAGCGACAAAAATCTTAACATGCAGTATCAATAGATTCAATTTTCGAGAAGTGCGACAGTCCCAATGGGGCGGCAACGAGAATAAAAATTGCCGTAACCATTCAGCCCCCCTGTCATTTCCGCACGTATTAAGCGGGAATCCACAGA
>CAYWSS010000900.1:0-2104 GCA_964460505.1 uncultured Caldilineaceae bacterium
ATGACACCTCATCTTTCTAAAAAGTTCCGGTTTCAAACTAATCTCAGTATATATTTGCTAAACTACAGATGTGAAACAGGGTACAATCGCCCGGTGCCGCTGCGGGCCACCACCGGCAACGGTAATTGTTCACTCTCCCCGGTAGCATAGCCCCTTGTGGGCGGGCACAAGGCCCAATGCTACACCGTGATGGGGAAGGGGCTGAACGATTACTTGGTATCTTCTCAATAAATCGCGGTAAAGTTGGTTGAGCCTGTCGAAACCAACGGCCTTCGGCAAGCTCAGGCCGCGTTTCCCCCGGAATATTGAGAAGATACTAAAATACTAAGGAATGCCGGCAATTCCCGGTTTGAAAATTGTGCGGCCGATAATTACCTGTCGGGCTGGTTTTTATTGGCATAAGAGCAGAATTGACAGAACCTGCGGCGAATCAAAATTCTATCATTTCAAAAATTCTGCTCTGAAATATTGACAAACGCAACAATTTTCACACTCTAATTGTCAAACCGGGAATTGCTGAAGGAATGAGAATTAATTAACTTACCCATTTCCTCTGTATTGCGTATAATTTTGCTCTTTACGGAGTACGTAATACGCAATATGTTGCCGGTCCCAATTGGGTAAGTTATTTACCCACCATTCCTGACAACCGGAATGATATTCTAATCTGTTGTGGAGTATTCAGCAATATGTTAAACTACTCGCGAGGAGAGCGAGTAGCTTTGTTTTCTAAACAGGATGAACATCTAGCTGTATCTTTATTTTTCATCGCGCTAATTAGCCTGCTGGCCGTTTCCGGCTGCCAAAATAATGAGCCGAACATTAAAGTGGCCATCAATCCGGTGCAGCCGCCTCCGCTTTTTACGCCAACGCCGCTGCCAACGGCTACTTCCACCACAGAGATGCAGATTGCGGCACCAGTTGACACCCGCCCCCCAACTCCGCTGCCGGCCACGCCAACCAACACCCCGGTTATCAATTACACGGCCACAGCGCAGGTGCAGCAAGAGACAAAACGTCAGGCGCAAGGCACTGCCGACGCAGCCGCGCTGCCGGCATCTTTGGGCGTGGTTCAACCTAAACAGCTCGCGGCTGCACCCGCTTCTGTTCCGGTCTCCTTTTCCCGAAATTCCCGGCTGGTGCTGGCTCACTATTTTGCCTGGTTTGATGGAGATGGCTGGGACGATTGCAACATTAGCGCCGGAGACAAACCGCTGCACCCCTACCACTCTGACGACCCGGCAACTATTACCCGCCATATTCAAATGGCCCGCGACATTGGCTTAAACGGATTTCTGCTGCACTGGTTTGCGCCGGAAGACCGAACCAACCGCAATTTTGGCGTGCTGCTCAATCAATCGCTCGGCACTGATTTTGCGTCCAGCGTGGTTTTTTCTCGCCACATTTTTCACGGATCTCCGGCTCCCAGCGCAAAAATCATTGCTGATGCCCTAAATTATATTCTGGGTAATCTTGCGGGGCACCCCAATTTTTTACGGCTCAATAACAAGCCGGTCATCTTTTTTACCGATGTCTATCGCACCCCGGCAGGTCAATCGCCGCAGCAATTTTGGGCAGCTATCCGCAATCAGGTTGATCCACAGCGGCAAACCTGGTGGATTGCCGAAGGGCTGGACCCAACGTATCTGGACGTCTTTGACGGGTTGTACGTATTTAAAATCAGTCACGCGGCGTATCCGCACGATTACGTAAAAAGCCCTCGGTGGGGAGCGCGGGTAAAAGGTTGGGAGAATTCAACGGGAGCGCCAAAACTGTGGATGGCCACCATCAGCCCCGGCTGGGATGACCTTCGCTCCGGCTGCAAACCCGATGTTCGGGTGGACAACACCGCGCACCGGCTGGATCGGGCCGGTGGGGCGGTATTCGAGGCCACGTTTGACGCAGCCATGCAAAGCGAACCTGATTGGTTACTGGTGGGCAGTTTTAATGAATGGGTGGAGGGCACCTATATTGAACCCAGCGCGCAATACGGTGACAAATATATGCAAATGACTCAAAATTTTGTGAGTCGTTTTAAGGGGCAGTAGCTTAAACCCAATACCCGTGAATGAAATGGTTAGATTGTAAAAAAAGGGGGCGATGT
>CAYWSS010000901.1:0-2103 GCA_964460505.1 uncultured Caldilineaceae bacterium
TGTAAACCGATCTTTTACGCCATTTTTGGCTGAATGAAACGATGCCAAAAGTTGAATTGTTTTGACATCATGTTTCTGGCGAAAAATATAATATTTTTTTAAGATAAAAATTCTGGCTGGCGGATGTTTTAATGGAATCATTGGAACAAACAAGAGAAAAATTCATTATGCATTGGGGCGAAATGGGATCCTTGTGGGGTATTAATCGAACGATGGCCCAGATTCACGCGCTTCTATTTATTTCGGAGCAGCCCTTATCGGCTAACGAAATTATGGGTGAATTGCAAATCAGCAGAGGCAATGTGAGTATGGCTCTGCGGGAGTTGATTGCCTGGGGTATTGCCAGCCGGATTCACCAAAAAGGCGAGCGCAAAGAATTTTACACGACGGAAAAAGATGTGTGGACCATGTTCCGTGTTATTGGCCGCGAACGAAAAAAGCGAGAGGTCGATCCAACGATTAATGTTTTGCGCGACAGCATGATGAAGTTGAGCGAAATGCCGGCAGGCGAAGGGCAATACGAACGCCGGCAAATTGAGAATTTGCTCGATTTTTTTGAAACCGGTGTGAACGTATACGAAGAACTGGAAGCGCAGAACCCCAACAGTATTCTCAAACTGCTGGGGATGGCCTTGCGAATAAAGAAGGCTGTATCATAGCCCAGTTTTTTTGTTCATAGGTTTCATTTTTTTCTAAAACTTATGAATTTAACGGCGGAATTTCTGAAGTAACGTAAGTGTCTTCTCCAAAAATAAGGGTAAAGTTGGTTGAGACTTTGGTGTGAGCTCAGTCGAACGCTTGTCGAAACCAACGGCCTTCGACAAGCTCAGGCCTCGCTCCCCCTACTTTTTGGAGAGGATACAAACGTCACTCGATTACCTGGTGAGTTTAGAGGTTAATGAATGACTGTAAAATCGCAAACAAAATTGTCTCCCAGTTTGTTGCAAAACAAGCACTACTCAGGGACGATAACAACATTTTTATACAACTGGCCAATTTTTTGTGGCGTGCTTGTCTTTGGTGTGATTGCTCTGGTTGCAAGTTCATTGCTCTACGCTCCCTGGAACGTAGCGCTGCTTGTCAGTGGAATATTAGCGCTGCTGGTGGTGATTAATGTATTAATTGCCTCTTTTATTGTCTACGACCGGGGTGACAGACATGAGTATGACAGACTCATGGAATTAGGAAAATTGTCAACCGCCAACGTAGTAATTGACATTACTGCCGGTAAACTACGCGGTACACGCGGTTTGCTTTCGCGGAAAAAAGAGGGGCATTACTTTGTGGTTGATATTTTTGATCCGGAAAAAATGACGGATCAGGCGCTGCGGCGCGCTCGGGAACTGGAGCCTCCCCTTGATGCAGACAGGCGGATTTACCGGCGCACCGGTAAACCGGGCAATCTCCCTATTCCCCACAACTGGGCTGATGTTGTATATTGCAGTTTCAGCCTGCATGAGCTGCAAAACAGCGGTGACCGCGATGCAATTTTTGCGGAATTTGCCCGGATATTAAAACCCAATGGCCGATTGCTGATCTCAGAACATGGTCGTGATCTTCCAAACATCCTGGCCTTTGGGCCCGGCGTGTTGAGTTATCTTTCACCTTCCACGTGGAAGAAACACATGCAAAACGCCGGGTTCTCAATTGAGACCCACGAACGTTGGCGTGGACTGGCTCACCTGTGGGTTGCCAGACGAAAACCTCGATAACTACGCTAACTTCTTGCGGTGGCGTACCATCGTTCAAAAAAACGGGTGACACTCCAGATTCTAACGTGCCACCCGTTTTCTTTTTTGCATAACTGTGTTGCGGTGTTACGTCAGTTTGCTTACCATAACCTTCTCGTACATCTTCTTGACCTGCTCCAAGGCGGAAACGTGAGCATTGCCGGGGGCACCAGACCGACCCCGCCGGGAACCGGGGTGATCCCAGAGCTGTTCAGTTTTAACAAATAACAACGCAGGCTTTACAGCAGCCAATTTTTACCCCCCTCTAACTCCATACGCATCAAATTTATAATCAGGGTAACTTGAGAGCAATCGGGGCGGATTTTACTCACAGGCTGAATAAAATTGTAAATGGTAAATTGTAAACAAAATG
>CAYWSS010000902.1:0-2092 GCA_964460505.1 uncultured Caldilineaceae bacterium
CATCATGGATCTGCAAGGGCGTGAGTATTCAGGTATAATAAATCGGAAACCGGTCAGTAATCAGATAGAAATTCGCACGCGCGATGCAATAGCGCTGGCTGTGGTTGTTGTGCTGGTTATTTTGCTGCCTCTGATTATCAGGAATCTCCCCGTTAAAATTGAAACTTTTCCCAAAGCGTTGAACCTGCACCTGCGTCAACCCATCGACGCCTTTCAGGATTGGGTTATCGGAAATCGCGCCGGCCACCCCACGTTTGTCTATTTTTTTGACCCCGTCAGCGATGCCATTGATTATGGCATTCGCAGGGTAGAGGCGTTTTTGCTGGGGCTGCCCTGGCTGGTTGTAGTGACCGCCGTGTTCCTGTTGGGCCAAAAAGCCGGCGGCCTGCGGGTTGCGCTGCTCTCTGCGGCCGGTTTTATGTTTATGGGGCTGGTTGGCCTGTGGGAACAAAGTTTGCAAACTCTGGCGCTGATGGGCGTGGCGGTAATGATTTCGCTGGCCATCGGTGTTCCGCTGGGCATTCTGGCTGCCCGCTTTGATAAATTTGATAAAGTGCTGCGCCCCCTGCTTGATGCTATGCAGACAATGCCCGCCTTTGTGTACCTCATTCCGGTGCTGCTCTTTTTTGGCATTGCCCGCGTGCCCAGCGTGGTAGCCACGGTCATCTACGCCCTGCCCCCGGCCATCCGGCTGACCAACCTGGGCATCCGGCGAGTCTCGGCCACCACCGTCGAGGCGGCTCGCTCGTTTGGTTCAACCTCGCGGCAAATCCTGCTAAAAGTGCAGCTTCCGCTGGCGATGCCCACCATTATGACCGGCGTCAACCAGACCATTATGATGGCGCTGGGCATTGTGGTGATTGCCGCCCTGATTGGGGCCGGCGGGTTAGGCCGCGAAGTGCTCATTGCGCTGCAACGGCTGCGGGTGGGAGAAGGATTGATGGCCGGGCTGGCCATTGTGTTTATGGCCATCATCCTCGACCGAATCAGCCACGGCTTTGCCCACCAGGATACCACCCATTCCAGCAAGCAATCTAAAGGATTTAATCTGCTGCCCAACGGCTTCTACCGCTTTAAAACGGCCCGCGCCGTTGAAGGCAACATTCAAAAAATTCTGGACACCTGTTGTTACGTGTCTGAACTGCTGGCCGGGAGTTTGGCAAAAATAACAGCGTCAGGCTTAAAAAGCCTGGGGAAAAGTAGCCCCGCCCAGGCCACACCCGATTTTTTCCAGAGCCACGCCTTTTTAATTGGGTCGATGTTTTTGCTGGGCCTGCTGCTGGTTATCGACGCACTTATCCCGATTGGCACGTTTCCGGAAATGTGGCGCATCAATCTAACCCAACCGGTGGATGCCGCCGTGGTCTGGATGCGCGACAACCTGTACCAAATTGGCAATTTGCCCATCGGCACCGGCCCGCTGAGCGATTTTCTGATTATCTACTGCCTCAACCCGCTGCGCCGGTTCTTGCAGGATTGGCTGCCCTGGCCGCTGGTAATTTTGGGCGTGGCGCTGCTAACTTACGCAGTGGGCGGCCGGCGCTTGGCGCTTGGGTCCGCCATCGGATTATTCTTCATCGGCACGCTGGGGATGTGGGAGCAAAGCATGGATACCTTCAGCCAGGTGGTTGTGGCCGTGATAGTGACGCTGCTCATTGCGTTGCCGCTGGGTATCATGTCCGCCCGCAGCAACGCTTTTGAAACCATGCTGCGCCCCATTCTGGATACGCTGCAAACGATTCCGCCGTTTGTTTATCTGGTGCCGGTTATTATGTTGTTCAATGTGGGGCGGGTACCGGGCATTATTGCTTCAGTGCTGTACGCGCTGCCGCCGGGCATCCGGCTGACCAATCTGGGCATCCGGCAGGTTTCGGCGCAAGTCATCGAAGCCTCGAATGCGTTTGGCTCCACCCCCCGGCAAACCTTGTTTAAGGTGCAATTACCGCTGGCTCTGCCGGCCATTATGCTGGGCGTTAATCAGGTGGTGATGATGGTGCTGGCCATGGTTATCATTGCCGGGCTGGTTGGGGGGGGCGGGGTGGGGTTGGATGCCGGGGTGAGGCTGGGCGCAGAGCGACACGCGAGACGTGCT
>CAYWSS010000903.1:0-2090 GCA_964460505.1 uncultured Caldilineaceae bacterium
GGCCGATGGGGCAGGTGGCTTCAGGGAAGATCAATTGGAGCAACGCAATATAGTATTACCCTGCAACATTTGCGTTGCGCTTGCGGCGAGAATCATTTGTTAATTATTCATTGTTAATTTGCGGCTTGCCGCGCTATATTTTGGTACTATATATTAAAGGGTGCTATAATTTTCGCTCGGTTTAACCAACTTGATTATTACCTGCACTGACCCGCAAGGGGGCTGGGAGGGTGAGGGGTATTTATACGAGGAGATACAACTCTGGTGTTTTTAATTAGTAAATCGAAAAAATTTATTCTGATGTTTACCTTGCTGCTGCTACCGATTTTGGCCTGTAGCAGCGGTGATAACAGCCGCCAGATTGGCCCACCGGGCGGGCCCATCCCCGTCAGTCGGGATGCCGCCGACCGGTTGAAACAGAATTTTTATCAGGCTTTACAGGAAGCCACACCCAATAATGAATCTCAGTTGAGAATTACAAATGAGGAAATCACCTCGTTGTTTGCCACAGAATTGGTTAAAACGGGTCGCATTCCGCTCAGCAATCCACAAATCTGGTTCACCAATGGTCGAATTTACATTACCGGCGGGGTGCGCCCGCTGGGACCGTTTGAATTCAACTCGTTAATTGTGGCAACCGCTGTGGTAGAAGACGGGCAGATGGTGGTCAACGTGCAGGAGGCGCAAATGGGAATTTTTGGCTTTCCGGACGCCATTTTGGCCTCTGCCACCGATACCGTCAACGAAGCCCTGGCCGGGATATTAATTGACCTGGACATCACCCGGCTGGAAATTCTGGAAGGCGAAATGTTTGTGTTGGGCAAACGTCCCGGCTAATAAACGCCCTATTGGTCAAACAAGCCGTCTACAAAGGCTTCGGAATTAAAGGGCATTAAATCATCAACGCCTTCGCCAACGCCCACAAAACGCACCGGTACTTCCAGCGTTTTGCCGATGGCAAAAACCACCCCACCCTTGGCCGTGCCATCCAGTTTGGTTAAAGCCACGCCGGTAATTTCTGCCACCTCTTTAAAGTGCCTGGCCTGTGAAATTGCATTTTGGCCGGTGGTGGCGTCCAACACCAGCAACGTTTCGTGCGGGGCCGCGTGAACCTGCTTGCCGGCAATACTCTTCAGTTTCTCCAATTCTTTCATCAAATTGAATTTGGTGTGCAGTCGCCCGGCAGTATCGATTATGACAATATCGGCTTTGCGGGCCAACCCGCTCTTGATGGCATCAAACACCACCGCGCCGGGGTCGGCATTGGCGCTGTGAGCAATAACCGTGGTCCCTACTCGCTCTCCCCAAATTTTAAGCTGGTCGATGGCTGCCGCCCTAAAAGTATCGGCGGCAGCCAGAATGACGGTTTTTCCCTGCTCCTGATACAGTTTGGCCAACTTGGCAATGGTTGTTGTTTTGCCGGAGCCGTTAACCCCAACCACCAGAATCACCGTTAAAATCCGCTGTTTTTCAATTGTCGAAGGGGTGTACCCTTCGAGCAAATTCCGCATCTCTTCTTTTAGAATTACCTGCGCATCCAGCGGTTTGTAAACCCCCTCAAGGGTTACCCGGTTACGGACCGTGTCCAGCAGACCCATAGTTGTTTCAACGCCAACGTCCGCCTGAATAAGGAGCGCCTCCAAATCATCCCACAAATCTTCGGTTATTTCATCGCCGCCAAACAAACTATTGATTTGACCGAAAACAGAATTTCGGGTTCGGGTTAAACTTTCTTTTATCCTGTTTTTTCCAAACTTAAACTTAAACATTAATTTGCCTCAATTGATGTCTTTAAAAACGCATCCAATTATAGTACGCCCGTTAACGGATTCAAAACTTCAGGCAGATGGCTGTACCGAGGTTGCCAGTACGCCAACTGCTCCGGCGCCCCGCAGCGCACTGCGAACCGCGGCAATGGTCTCCGCATCTGGCGGAACCAGGGCGATCATATTGCCACCCCAGCCGGCTCCGGACAGTTTTGCTCCCCAGGCGCCGGCCTGCCGGGCGGCCGGCACCCACTGCTGCAACTCCGGCGAGGAGATGCCCATCGATTCCAACACAGCCTGGATTTCACGCAATAGATAACCCGG
>CAYWSS010000904.1:0-2090 GCA_964460505.1 uncultured Caldilineaceae bacterium
CTGCTCTTTCTTGGGCCGGGTTCAGAGCAGGATTGGCGGAATGAACGGATTAACGACCTTCTTTTTTGTAAAAACAGAAACTTTAGAAAAAGTGTCCGGTAGTGAATTATGTGGACACTCCGAAACGATGCCAAAATTATTCACCGCAGAGCGCGCAGAAACCGCAAAGACAGGGTGCCCTTTGGGTAAAAAGTTAAATAAAAAAACTCTGCGCTCTTTGCAGTGTAATGCACAAAATACAAGCTTTTCAGTGTAAAGTACCTGTGATACGCAACCTGCTATCCTGCTACCCCGCAACCTGCGCCCGCGCCATCCGGCCGCAGCCCAAAATGGGGCCGTCATCGCCGAGGGCGACGGGCACAATTCGGGTATTGGCCGCCACCGATTCAAAGCAGAAGCCGGGTACGGTTTTTCGGGCCGGTTCCAGCAGCAACTCCCCGGCCTTGACTACGCTGCCGCCAATTACGTACAGTTCGATATCCAGAATCATTGCCATTGAGGCCACGGCGGTGCCGAGGGCTTTGCCCGCCTGGGTCAGCACGCGCAATGCCACGCGGTCGCCGGCGGCGGCCAGGTTGGCGACCTGTTCGCCGGTTACGCCGGCGGCAGCGTGGCCACTGAATTGCCGGTAGTGATGCACCAGGGCCGGGCCGCACAAATACCCCTGCACGCAGCCCTTTACCCCGGAGCCGCACGGTTCGCCGTGGCGGTCGATGGTGATGTGGCCCACCTCGCCGGCAAAGTTGTGCATGCCGCGATAAAGCTGCCCGTCAATAATAATGGCCGCCCCCACGCCGGTTCCGGCCACAATGTACACCATATTTCGTTCGCCGCGCCCGGCCCCCAGATGGTACTCGCCCAGCGCGGCGGCTTTGGCATCGTGTTCCAGCACCACCGGCACCTTGAGCGCCGCTTCCATCATCTGCTGCAGCGGCACGTTGCGCCAGCCGGTCAGATTGGGCGGGTCGATAATCATGCCCGCTACGTGGTCGATGGGCCCGGGGCTGCAAATGCCTACGGCCGCAATCTTGTCGCCGCCCGGAATTTCCCGCTGTAAGCCGCTAACCTGCCCGACCATGCGCGAAACCGCCGAGTCCGGGCCGGCGGTGACGTTGGTGGGGATGCGGCGCTGCGCCACAATCTTGTCGCGCGGGTCAATTAACCCGACGGCTATTTTGGTGGCGCCCAAATCAATGCCGATAACCCAGTTGTTCATGAATTTCTCCTACGAAAATAAAGGGGTTGGGGAAAAGCTAACCTCTTCGAGTGACTCCTGATCCTTGTTCCCCGTTGTTGTCCCGACGGGGGCTGTTCGACACCTGTGATAATGCAATTATCGGACCGCACATGTAGCAAGGGAGAACGTGGAGGCGTCCCACACCCCCCGTGCAAAGACGGCTCTTGCTACTTTAGCTGCGCCGCGCCTTTGCGGGCCAGCACCATATCATCGGCTTCCGGCAAGCCGCTGACGCCCACCGCGCCCACCACTTTGCCGTTGTACACCAGCGGTACGCCGCCGCCCCAGGCAATGTAGCGCAGGTCCCCAAAGTTGGTCATAGGGAAATTTTCGTCTCGCGAAGCCTGTCCAACCTCCGCCGATTCCTTGCGTTCACGGGCGGCGGTAAAGGCTTTGTTGATGGCGTTATTAATGGAGGCCAGTGGGCAGCCGTCCGTTCTAACAAAAGCCACCAGTTCGCCGTGCGCATCGGCCACGGCCACGGCAGCCCCCTTGTTTTCTTTCTCCAGTTCCGCCTGAATCGCCGCCACAACCTTTACGGCATCGGTGTGTGATAAACTGTATTTCTGCTGCATAGTCAATACTCCTGAAATAAGTTTGGTAAGTTGAATGAGTAGAGGTTATCACATTTAGCTTAAGAGGGCATGATGCCCACAATGGCTCTATTTTGCTATTTCAAGAAAGTATGTAACAGCGTCCCAACATTCTGGGCTTTTCTTGACGTGACAATTTTATTGTTGGGTGGCACTTTCTTGGGTACATTACATTTTTAATACTTGCTGTATCACTTTTTGCAAGTCTACAAAGCGATATGGTTTTACGACAATCCCCTTAAATCCATATTCTTTGTAAT
>CAYWSS010000905.1:0-2082 GCA_964460505.1 uncultured Caldilineaceae bacterium
GGCATGACACCTCATCTTTCTAAAAAGTTCCGGTTTCAAACTAATCTCAGTATACTTGCGGGAATGACATAGGGGGCAGAACGGTTACGTGAGGCATGCCTCACCTCTACAAATTGTTTTTGCCACAACGGGTCAATTATTGATTGATAATTGATATTCCCCGGGCATCGTAACGGTCGCCAACTGTTTGGGCAGCAAGTTCGTCAAGTATGGTCATTTCCTCATCGGTTATGGAAACTTCGAGGGCAGTAATATTTTCCAGAAGGTATTTTTGGCGGCGTGTCCCCGGAATGGGGACGATATCCTCACCTTTGGCCAGCGCCCAGGCTAACGCCGGTTAAGATGCTTTAATTCGCAGTTCCGCAAAACCCGGCAGGTTACAAGTGACCGGCCCTTAAAATATAGATACAGGTCTACATTCAGTAGCCCTAAAAGTGCCGGTCACTTTAATTTACCTGATGACTTTTGCGGTATTGCTTTAATTCCTTTGGCCACAGCAATTTCTTCAGACGCTGTGGCCGGTCTCCGACCAAGCCACCATCGGGTACGGTCAGGAAACCGGCCACAGCGTCGCCCCTGCTTTTTGAGAAGATACTTTGGCTCGGATTTTTGAATGATGCACAGGTGGCAAAATTGGATATTTTGAGGATTCAGTCCACTTCCGGCAAGGTGGTTTTTTTGTAGGGCAGCAGGGTTTTGCGCAATTCGTCGATGTTTTCAACAAGCAGCTTTTTCAGCTCTTCAACCGCTTCCGGGGTAGGAGGAATAAACTTATCAATGTCAATCGTAATGCGCTTGGTAGCAAATACCGAGTTCAGTTGGTGATCCAGTTTGGTGTGGCCCATCATTGGTGATTTGAAGATATTCTTGGCGTCGGTGCGATACATTTCCAGCAGGTCATCGGGATCGGCTACCAGGTTTTTTACCTGTGCCCGCACGGTGAGCCATGCTTTGCTGCCAAAGGCCGCCTGGCTGATTTTGCTGCCACCGGTCTTTCGATCCAGCGTCATTTCAATCGTGTAGAGCGCGTCCTCTTTTACCGGTTTAAAGGTGATTTTTTGATCGCCGCTGTCGGCCCTGAAACCAACCGCCGGAAACCCGAGCCTAGCCATCTGCCGGATAAGTTCTCCCGCCAGGATTTCATCCTTGCTCTCCCGCATTTCTCTGCCATGTTTAAATTGCGACATAAATGAAAGCATTATTTACCTCCCATTTCCAACCGCCCATTCAGATATTTGCTCAATGAATGGACGGTAGCCATAACATGCTGCTGAATTAAGCGGTAATTAACCTGGTAGCCTTTGCCAAAATATTGATCAAGTTCCAGCAACAGCGGCACCTGGGCGTACACGTAACCCGCGGTCAGGTCGGCGTCAAAGGTAATTACCCCCGGCTCTTGAGCGTTCAGAAAACTGCTTTTCATTTCGTCCTTAAAAATGCTCCAGACGTGGGCGGTGTTTGTTACCATTTGGCCGTAGCCAATAATCACCCGCGCATACCGGCCCAGCACCTTGGCCGACACCAGGTCTTCGGTCAGGTTTTCCAGCCGGAAAATGAGCCGCTTTTTTGAGGACAGCTCCTCAAAGCGCAGGTAGTGCTTCACCCCGTCAGATGTCAAATCGATGAGGCTGTAGCCGGTCTGCACCGTAGAGGTGACAACGGCTCCCACCAGCAGGTCATCCATCCGCCGGTTGTGGTTAACCTCCTCGTACCGCTTCCAGCTTGTTTGTACCAGCGATGTAAAAATTTGTTCCAGTTCTTCGTCAGTCATGACAGCTCCCTTTCTGGCTTTATTTATATTGCCCCTTCTTGGATTAAGTAACTTTCCATCCGGGAATAAAAGCGTTCTGCATCATCAACAAGTTGTGTTGCGGTTTTTGCAGTAGGAGGTGTGGACATCACGTCGTAATCTTCGGTTTCACGAGCTTTGCGGGTTCTGGAGTATATCTGTCCATATTCAGATTCAATGGTTCCCGATTTTATCAGGAACTCCCCAAATGCAGATTGAACCCCGGAATGTTTACTTCGCTCAATATTAAGCCATAGTAATGCTGCCGGCGCGGCATGAAAAACCACATAATA
>CAYWSS010000906.1:0-2072 GCA_964460505.1 uncultured Caldilineaceae bacterium
GTTTATTATTCACCCTTTACAATTTTTCGGATGAACAGGCAAAAATTCAGCTTTTACCCATTTGTTGCCCACTTTATTAGCTTGATACGTATGGGGTTGGGGAGGGGGTAGGGTGTCACGGGTTGAAGATAGGTTGATTTCACCGTAACTCCGCTTGCCGGCCAGCTTTTCACCCTCCCCCACCCTCTCCCTCAAGGGAGGGGGGTGAACAAGTACGAGCTTGACGGCTTACCACCAAGAATGAAAATTACCCTCACTCCCGTCGCTGACGCGACTCCCCCTCTTTCAATTTGGGAGAGGGGGTTGGGGGGAGGTATTTACAGGAGAAACATAAATGACCATTAAATTTGGAACCGACGGCTGGCGGGCCGTTATTGCAGAAACTTTTACTTTTGAGAACTTGCGGCTGGTCAGCCAGGCCATGGCCGATTATCTGCTTGAAGTAAACGGCGCTATCACGCCGGAAATTGTCATTGGCTTTGATACCCGCTTTCTTTCCGACCGTTTTGCGGCCGAGGTAGCCCGGGTGATGGCCGGCAACGGTATCACCGCGCATCTGGCTCGCGCCGATGCTCCCACGCCCGCAATCAGCTACAACATTGTGCATAAGCAAGCGATGGGCGGCGTCATGATTACCGCCAGCCACAACCCGCCCCGATACAATGGTTTCAAGGTGAAAGCGGCCTACGGTGGGGCTGCATCAAAACAGCAAATTGAGGCCATCGAACGAAAGCTCTTTGCCATCCACGAGCGCCTTGGAGCTAATTTGATGGATTTCCAGAAGGCGCAGGACAAAGGGCTGATCAAAAAGTTTGACCCGGCCTGGCCTTACTACGAGCATCTAACCACCAATCTTGTTAATATGGATACCATTTCGAACGGAGAGTTGAAGGTGGTGGCCGATTCCATGTATGGCTCCGGGCGCGGCGTGTTTAGAGAAATTGTTTCCCGAACCCGCACCAGGGTTCTGGAATTGCACGACGATCTGCATCCCGGTTTTGGTGGAATTCATCCGGAACCCATGGGTAAGAATCTTAAGGAACTTATTGCCACGGTCCAAAATGAAAATGCTCACTTTGGCCTGGCTACCGACGGTGATGCGGACCGGATTGGGGCCGTGGATGATCAGGGGAATTTTGTAAACGCTCACACAATTATGTCGTTGGTGGTTCGGCACCTGGTTGAGCGCCGCGGAATGAGTGGTGCCATTGCAAAAACTATCAGCAGCACGTTGATGCTTAATCGGCTGGCCAAAAATTACGGGTTGGAACTGTTTGAAACACCGGTAGGTTTTGATGTGATTGCCAAATTGATGCAGGACGAGGATATTCTGCTTGGCGGAGAAGAATCGGGCAGCATCAGTATAAAAGGCCATATTCCTGAAGCCGACGGTATTTTGATGGGGCTGCTGCTGATGGAGATTGTGGCGGATGCAGGCGTACCTTTAAGCGAGTTAATCGCCGATTTGCAGAGCTTTGTGGGGCCAACCGCGTACAAACGCAACGACATCCGGTTGAAAGGGTTTATTTCCAAAAACAATATGGTGAAACGATTGGTCGAAAATTCACCGGAAAGAATAGCCGGGGAGACCGTAGTAAAGGTTGACAGCTACGACGGCGTAAAATATCATCTGG
Organism: uncultured Caldilineaceae bacterium; assembly: GCA_964460505.1. GTDB lineage: Bacteria > Chloroflexota > Anaerolineae > 4572-78 > J111 > J095. The sequence goes on from CAYWSS010000906.1 coordinate 1,635, forward strand.
CCGATGATAGCTGGCTGCTCATTCGTCCTTCCGGCACTGAGCCGGTGCTGCGCCTGTACGCCGAAGCCGGCACTGAGGCTGCCGTGGACGCGATGCTGCAAACCGCGCAGGAATTATCAAAATAGGCAGTTCCGCAAAACTCGGCAGGTTACAGGTGACAGGCACTTAAAATATAGATACAGGTCGACTTTCAGTGACCCTAAAAGTGCCGGTCACTTTAATTTGCCTGATGACTTTTGCGGTATTGTCAAAATAGGCATTATTGGAAATAAAATCGAAAATAAAGCTGTTTGTCATCAACCAACCGATTTTAATCGCGAATGACACGAATAAGCGAATAGCGCAAATAAAAAAATTAAAAAATTCGCGCTATTCGCGATAACTATACTTAGATTAGCTTGAAACCGGAACTTTTAAGAAAAATGAGGGATCATGCCT
>CAYWSS010000907.1:0-2071 GCA_964460505.1 uncultured Caldilineaceae bacterium
CTCCATTCACCGGTTCGAATCCGGTCGTCGCCTTTGTAAAAACCACCCAAATGGGCGGTTTTTAGCGTTTTGTAGTAGGGGTAATATGAACAATTTATCACCAGGGGCAAACTGAGACACCATTGCAGTGGTTCAAGTTCCGAATATACTCAATTTAACCGTATGGTCAATAAGGGGTATGTGGCCGTTTTCTGTTCCGATCCTAGTCAAAGGTAATATTCAGGCGACGGTAAATGACCCTTTCTTTAAGGCAAACAAAAAAGCCTTGCCAGAATCTGGTAAGGCTTTATAATAAAACAGCAACGATGGCCGTTGGCAGGAAAAGTTTGAATGCCGGTGCATTTTTGAAGTTACTGCTCGTCCACAATTCTGAAACGTTTTGCTTTCAATTCCCAGCGAGGCAAAGCGCCGCCGGCCACAACATTGACAGCCGGACGCAGCCCAAGCTCTCTACTGATGGAACGGGCGATGGCCCCAGGGGCGGCCTCTGTATCGGCGGAGGGGGCCAGTTCAACCTCAATGGTCAATTCTGCCATCTCCCCCCGTTTACTAACGGTCACTCGAAATTCATCCACCTCCTGATGCTGCCGGATCAGGTTTTCGATGGCGCTGGGGAAAACGTTGACTCCCCGGATGATGACCATATCATCCGCCCGCCCGATGACGCCGCCCTCCAGACGTAAAAAGGTGCGCCTGCACTCGCAGGGTGCTTCATTGAAGATGGCATAGTCTCCAGTGCGATAGCGAATTATCGGGAAGCCCCAACGTCCCAGATTGGTGATGACCAATTCACCCTTCTCTCCGGCAGGTACAGGCCGGCCAGTTTCCGGATTGAGCGCCTCGACAATAAACTCGCTTTCGATAACGTGGATACCACCCGGCTGTGCTTCACATTCAAAGCTGTGAGCGCCCACCTCCGACGCTCCGGCGTGATCATAGCATCTGGCATTCCAACCGGACTCGATCCGTTGCTTGGTGGCGGGCACGTTGGCGCCCGGTTCGCCGGCGTGAATGGTGGCTCTGATGTTAGACTGTGACAGGTCAATGTCGTTTTCCCGCGCCGTTTCCAGCAGGTGCAGGGCGTAGGTGGGCGTGCAGCACAGAGCAGTGCTGCCGGTATTAAGCATCAGGTGCAGCCGATCGACCGATGACCGCCCGCCTCCGGGAATCAACATTGTTTTGACAGCCTGCGATCCTTCCACAGCCGCCCAAAAACCGATAAAAGGCCCAAAGGAAAAAGCAAAAAACAGCCGGTCGGCAGCAGTCAGTCCCGCTCCCTTCAGAACGTGTCCCCAACATCGCCCCCACCAGTCCCAACTGTCGCTGGTGTCAAAAACGCGCAAAGGCGCGCCGGTTGTGCCGGAGGTTTGATGATAGCGGGTGTAAGCTTCAAGGGGATAGGTTAAGTTAGCCCCGCCAAACTCTTCCTTCTCCTGAGCTGCAATTAACTCTTTTTTGAGGGTCAGGGGAAGGTCGGAAAGGTCAGATAACGACTTTAAATCACCGGGTTCAAAACCCGCCTCCTTAAATTTGGCCGTATAGAACCGATTTTTACCATGCAGTTCGTTAAACATTGCCTGCAATTTTTGCAATTGAAGCTGCGTCAACTGCTCACGGGGCATAGTCTCTGTTTTCTGGTCAAAAAATTGTGTCATGGAAAGATTCTCCCTGGTTTTTGGTGTTACTCTACCCTATACGAAAATATCTCGCTTTTTTGGGTATTTCCAACTTGACGGGGTTCGTTCTTTTTGCTTCGGCACGGGGGTTGAGAATTAATGCCGCAGTTTTGTGTTTTTGTCAAATGGGAGCGACTTCGGGAAAGCCGTGGTCTTCCAAATTTGCGCCATTGACAAACCCCATTGATTAAGCTATACTTGGGCAATATTCAGAACCTACTTCTGTATAGCGAACAAAAACCACTCACTCAAAAACCGGAACGTGACAATGAATCGTCGAATTACGACTCACATTCCCGATCCATTATTGCCCTTGTTAACTACAGGGTGTCCCTCCTTATTATTGACAATTGGCAGAAATGGGTTTCCTGATACGGCTTATACCTGGACTGTTG
>CAYWSS010000908.1:0-2071 GCA_964460505.1 uncultured Caldilineaceae bacterium
TAATATAAAAAATAAGCGGGAGCAGATTCTACATTCACACACACCCCCGGAGTTCTCCATTAAAAATTTCATCTAGGCCACATTAGTTCCGAAAGCCGCAATGTTTTTTCGGCGCCGCATTTTTGATGAGCTTGGCGGCGTAGATCCAACCTTGCATTACGTTTTGGATTGGGAATTTACGTTTCGGATTGCCCGGTTGTATAATATCGCCCACGTTCCCCAAATTTGGGGAAGCTTCCGAATAGTTGAGGGCACCAAATCGGTGCAGCAGCCGGAGAAGTTTTGGCCGGAATTAATCCCGGTACTAGAGCGAGCGCTTGCGGAAGAATCGCCACGCCTGGAGTTGTGGGCCAACGATGCCAGGTTTATGGCCCATCTGCTGGCCGGGCTTGAATTTGCCCGGGCCGGAGATGTGCCGGCGGCGCAAACGTACGTCAACCGGGCGTTTTTAATCAATCCCAAACCCGCAAAACATCCGGCGGTGTTGGCGTCCGGACTATACCGTACGGCTGCCTTTCCCTGGCACAGCGCGTTTCGGCAGCATCCTTTGGCCCGGCAAGCGCTGGATAATATTAGCCAATGCCTGGCGGATACTCCCGTAAAACCTGATATTCCGGGCTATCTTAACTTATGCCGGGCGTTTAGATTGATTAAACAGGGACACTGGACGGAAATGTACGGGTATCTGGTTCGGTCCGGCCATTTAATTAAACAAGAATCTTTTTACAACTGGCGTACAGCCAGAATGATGCTGGGGGCATTGGTAAAGTAACCGTTCCCTCCCCCGTCCCCAATCAGTGAGATTGGCACACAAACACGGTTGCCTGAGTTTGTCGAAGGCGATGCTGGAAGCAGGGGGGGGACGATTACCTGGTAAAACTCTGGCAGGAACGGAATTTGGAGGTTTCATGAAGTTTATAAAAATTTTTGGGTGGACGGCTCTTGCTTTTGCGGTATTGTCAATGGGGGGATACAGCCGCTTCAAGGTGAGTGAATCACAGGCTGATTACAAGGTATTCCTGCCTATTATTGTTAAAGGCCCCTATGAACCGACAAAAGGGGGCATTATCATCCATGAGAATGGCACATCAACAATCCATTCAAACTGTAACGACCTTGAGGTATTGGGAGCGGGCTGGTATTACAACAATAGGGTATGGCCCTCAACTGACGCCTCTGGGTGCCTCGCCGTAGACCGACGTTTTGTACCCAGGCTTTATGGTGATGGGCAGGTAAATGATCCCGATGTTCTAGACACAGCTATTGAAAATGCCAAAGCATCAGGCTGGCTTCTTGGCTACGGCGAACCAAATTTGGAATGGCAGGGCAATGTAACCCCACTTGCGGGGGCTATTGCGTGGAAGAAGATAGAAGATGCAATTGAAGCAAAAGGCCTGGTTGTGGGGGAGGATATAAAATTGGTGGCTCCCAGTCCCAATCAATGGGGTCCTGGACACACCTGTGACGGTTGTGCCCCAAATGAATATGGTCATCAATGGGTTTGGGAAATGGTTTCACACTATGAAAACCTCTATGGAAAAAAACCTCACTTTGATGCGATGGCCTGGCATTATTATTATAATTATCAATCGTCAATACCCGCAGAATTCCAGAGTTTCTTTCTTGCCCGCCGTAATGAAGCGTTAGCAAGAGGTCTGACCGGTGATATGTGGATTTTGGAATATTCCGGGGCATGCTGGAACTCAGGATCCGGATATCCTGTACGCGCTGGTGATGTCATGGATAGTGTAACACCCTGGTTAGTATCTACACCCTGGATCACCCGCTATGCCTGGTTTGCCAACAGACTTGATGACCTCACTAGTGAGACACTATGGGAATGTTCGTTACTTAATTCTAGTGGTACTCTATACTCGTTAGGTGAGAAATACAAAAATTATTAAACGGTGATTGTACGGTACTCCGTCCGAACTGAACGAAAAATGATGAGCGCCTTGCTGCCCGCATATCTCCGTAACAACCCAGAACATCGTTGCTGTGTTAAGATTTAAATATCTATACTGAAATTAGTTTCAAAACGGAACTTTTTGACACCCGTCATTCCCGCACG